>CAJQGN010000144.1 GCA_905477545.1 uncultured Acidimicrobiales bacterium
TTAGTTCCGGGGGAGAAGAGCCTGATGATCGGGGCTGGAGTCGTCTTCAAGTAGTTGAGCCCACCGAAAACAACGTCCGGGGTCTGGTTTCTAGGGAGTCTCGAGACTAATCCACCTGTACTCCAAGTAAATCTCCGGCAAGTGAACGAACTTGTCTGTCATGGTCGTCGAGAGCTGCCCGAACTGCATATTGCGCGTTCTCAGTATCAAATTGGAACAGGCCTAAAATTGCCCGTCGTCTTATCTGTGGTTTGTCAGACATTGCTGCTAGGAGAGCAACTGAAATCGATGATTTATCGTCAGGCGTTGCAAAGACAGACAAGGCACTTAGAGCAGCGACAGCACTCTCTCTGCACAGATCATCAACATGCTGAGACGCGATATCGATTAGTAAATCAATTGAGGAAGTATCTTCTTGTTCTCCGATAGCAAAAGCTGCCATTTCAACTACATCAGAGTTTGAATCAGACAGCAGGGTTGAGAGAATGACAGACTTGTGGGAAGTAGAGAGTTCTGCTGAGCGACATCGAACTGATGGCGAGGAATCTTTGAGAGCACTGCGCAAGTGGGTTGGCGTTAATAACGTAAGTCTATGCAATGCTCCAAGAGCAGCAATACGAACAGTCTCATATGGGCTAAGAAGTAGTTGCTCTGCAGTCTCAGAATCACCTAAATATCCTGCGGTTATTGCTTTAAGACATAGCTCGCGTTCGGTCAACTTATGATGCTCTGCAAAAAGAAAGCTGCCGCTACCGCTACTAGAGAAACCAGTATCGTGAGGAATAAGCCGCCAAGAATTGAAAACACTCCTAAACTTATGATGGCCCAAATCTTGCGCCACAAAGACGTTCTTTTGTAAGTTGCCCTGTTTGCCGGGTTTGTCTGCTCCAAGTTGTGTCCCTTGGTAGGCCGAACTTTTCCTCATGGAATCGTAGTAGTTTTTGGGTCGGACTGATAATCCTCTCCTCCATATTAGAATAGAGAACTAAGGGTTTCGCGATTGCCTTGAAGATTGGGCGGACTATCAAAGGTCTGAATGTTACGGATATAGTGCAAAACTTAGGCTTTGTGATGGCACGCTTAAGAGTAAGTGACTGGATCTTTGTTAGGGCATAAAAAATATGAGCCTACTCACCGAGAGTGGCCAAGTTGGGCTCGTATTACCGTGTTTATTCTTGGGGTATTGTTATTGTTTGGGTTTGGCTTTGACCAGGTTTACATTGACTCCAAGGCTATAACTAGTCCGGGAAGCACTCAGTACCTTGGGCCTCTGGTAACAGTCAACGGAGCTGAAACTTATGACCCGTCTGGCTCTATAAGCATGGTTACAGTTCGTTCCAATATGAGCCCTTCTCTACTAGAGGTAATCGGTGCTTGGTTGGATGACTCGATAAGCATTGAGAATAGCGAACGCATCTTGAGCGGCCGAACTGTGGAAGAAAATCGCACACTTGGTTTAGAGCAAATGTCTAATTCTTTGGACTTGGCAAAGAGAGTAGCGTTAGAGAAACTCGGATATAACGTAATGACAGAGTCGGGAGTTCTTATAAAAAACATAGTTCCCGGCGAACCAGCTGCATTGGTTCTTAATCGTGGGGATGTCCTTATTGAAGCAGAAGGTACCCCGCTCTACTTATCGACTGACCTTGTAGAATTACTACGTCGATTTCTACCAGGGGATGATTTTACGTTTTCAGTTCAAGGGTTTGATGGCTCAGTTCGGTCAGAAACCGTCAAACTTGGTGACCGAGAAGGGAAAGCATTCTTAGGAGTTTCGGTGGGGACCTATATGAAAATGTTAGAACTGCCGTTCGAGATAAAAGTAGCTATTGAGAAGGTAGGGGGGCCATCTGCTGGCCTAGGTCTTACTTTGGCCATCTTGGAACAGCTAGGAGAGGGCCAATTGACTGGAGGCCTAGATGTTGTCGCAACTGGGACGATTGATGCTCATGGACGAATTGGGCCGATAGGTGGCTTAGAACAAAAAAGTTATGCGGTTATGCAGTCTGGGGCTAATATTTTTTTAGTTCCTGCAGGACAAATATCAGTGGCTCGCTCAGTCGTTGGGGACTACGTCAAAGTAATCCCGGTCGAAACTCTGGACGATGCTCTGAGTGCTCTTCGTTTAAACGGTGGCGACTTGTCGGGCGTAAAATAATTTAAGAGCTAGAAAAGCTCAGTGATAAAATATAACAAGGGAGCATCCCTGCTCAATTGATTTAAATCGGTACTCTAAAAAAGCATGGTTACGCATGCTCATCGGGCGGTTCATCTCAGCACGGATGCGATAAGCAGTGCGGAGTTTACGCTTAGCTTTCGTGGCTATGCGGTAGAAGAGGTACGCGAGTTTCTGGAGACGACGGGAACACAAATAGAATACTTACAACAAGAGCTCCTAAACGCTCATAATCAGTTAGTGACGGCGGGATTAAGAGACACGGCTTCACTCGCTTCGGTGATTGAATATTCGCAAGCCGAAATTGTAGACACTGATATTCGGCCTGGAACAGTAATAGATTTGCAGTCCCGACGAATCGTAAGTAGCGAGTCGAGTATTGAAGATGAGACCAATCATGACTTCGACCCAGAGTTGCCAACTGGGGACACTATCGATAACCGGCGTTTGGCGGAGCGGGTGCAGGCGTTCACTCCTGCTATAAACAGATCTACTAGAGAAGTACTGCAGTTTCCTATCCCAGGTTCAAGAGAACGGCCAGCCGCAATTGACGAACTGTTTGGTCTTATTGGTGAACCGGAAGGACGAGAGATTGAATGGGCGAGAGAAATACTCATTCGAACGGGCGAAATTCCAGTTGTAGCTATTTCTGGCGATTATAAAATTGGTCATCTAGACCCGGGTGCTGAGACTCATGATGCATTAAAAAAGACAATTTCAGAGTTGTCGGGATCTATTAGTAAAATTATAACTAGCAACTTGGCAAATAGACTTGAGGCGATTCGTCAAGCTTATAAATGTGCTGAAACGCCTGATGGCGACTTGCGGCTACTAAGTCCAGCAGCCGATGATGAAGAATTAGTAAAAATGCTTGAAGGGCCCCTTTCTAAAGCTTTCATCAAAGGTATTCAAGGTGAAGAATATGCAGATGTAGAGAACGTTTTGACAAAATTAGCAATGGACACTGGTGACTGGTTACGTCGACAGTTAGTTAGCCACTCAGGTGGGACTGAAGATATTGAGTGCCAATTGCGTAAAATTTATCAGAGATGGAAAAGTAGTGTCGTGAACCATGTGAGCGGTGACGCAGTAGCACTTGCTTTTAGCTTGGGAGTTCAGAGCGATCTCAAAGAAGGATCTAGAGTTGTATGGCGTACACCGCCTAATGGATGTTGTTCGACCGGATGCCACGATAATGGTCTTGCAGGTGCGAAAACGTTAGGCGAAGCATTTCCGACTGGACACACTTTCGCCCCGATTGGACCTAACTGCCGAAGCTTAGTTGTTGCTGTGCAACAGTAACGCTAGTCGATGCCACTAGAATTGATCATGTATGAAACCACCTGAAGCAATGGCCCCGCGAAGCCGTAAAAAAAGTAACAGCCTTCGAATAGTCCTCGGAGTTGCTGTTGTAGGAATACTTTTTCTGATCACTTCAATCAGGGGACTCGCAGGTTTTTACACTGACTATCTTTGGTTCGATAGTCTCGGCTTTGTGTCCATATGGAAATCTGTCCTTTGGGCTAAATTCCTATTAGGCGCTGTTTTTACAGCCGTATTTTTTCTACTGTTGTGGCTCAACTTATATATTGCTGACAAGCTTGCCCCAAAAGTAAGAGCTCCCGGCCCTGAGGACGAACTAGCTCAAAAGTGGCAGAATTTAATGGGTCGAAAAGTCGGCCTAATTCGTGGTGGAATATCCGCTGTGTTTGCGCTCATAGCTGGAGTAGGGGTGTCAGCTCAATGGGAAGATTGGTTATTCTTTTCGAATCGTGTCGATTTCAACGTCGTTGATCAGCAGTTTGGTCGTGATGTTGGGTTTTATATTTTTCAGCTACCATTTTTAACGTTTATAGTGAGTTGGGCGTTCGCATCAATTCTTATTGTGTTTATTGTTACCGCAGCACAGCACTATCTTAATGGTGGTATTCGGGTCCAAGGCCAGCCAGGCTCGCGAGTGACTCCCCAAGTGAAAGCTCATCTTTCTTTCTTATTAGGGTTTTTGGCTCTTGCCAAAGGAATTGGCTACTACTTAGATCGCTTTGAGTTGACGTTGTCAAGCCGTGGATTCGTCGATGGAGCGACCTATACCGATATTAAAGCCAAACTTCCAGCGTTGCAGCTGTTGATGATTGTAAGCGTGTTTTGTTTTGGCCTTCTTATTTTCAATATCTGGCGTCGTGGATTTACTTACCCAATAATTGCGGTTGGACTTTGGGCTTTAGTTGCCAGCCTTGCGGGAACCGTTTATCCGGCCCTGGTGCAACGATTCCAAGTTGAGCCTTCAGAGTCGACGAAAGAAGCGCCTTATATAGAGCGTAATATTGAGATGACGCGATTAGCTATGGGCCTTGACCGGGTTACTCCCAGCACATTTGACTATGATCTGAGTCTGTCAGCAGAAAAAGTTGCTGAAAATATGGGAACTATCCGAAATGTAAGGCTTCTAGACCCTTCGGTGATGCGAGATACGTTCCAGCAAACTCAGGGTATAAAAAGTTTTTACGATTTTCGGGATATAGATGTTGATCGATACGAAATTGACGGTGAAATGACTCAGGTCGTCTTAGCGGCGCGTGAGCTGAATCAAGGAGACCTTCCAAATGACTCATGGGAGTCACAACATATAGCCTTTACTCATGGATATGGTTTAGCTGCAGCGCCTGCTAATGGTGTTGATTCAAACGGGAGGCCCGACTATGCGTTGGCGGATATCCCCGCTGTTGCAGAGACAGGAGCTGAAAGTCTTTCGGTGGAGACTCCCGGTCTATATTTAGGCGAAGGATTGTCGGGTTACGCAATTGTCGGTGCGGAACGTGATGAAGTCGATTTCCAAGACGATGATGATAAAACTGAAGTAACGCGATACTCAGGCGCTGATGGGGTGGACATAAACGGAATATTCCGGAAGCTTGCATTTGCGTTGAGATTTGCTGAACCAAATCTAGTTGTCTCGGGTGAAATTGGTGATGATAGTAGAATTCTCTATAAGAGAGATATTGTTGACCGCGCCAAAACGCTAGCTCCATTCCTTAAATTTGACCGTGACCCTTATCCGGCTCTTATAAATGGAAATGTAATGTGGATGCTGGATGCGTACACCACTTCTAATATGTTCCCGTATGCACAGAATATAAATCCTCGAGCCGTTAAGTCTGGCGATCTTTCAGGTTCATATAACTATGTAAGAAATTCAGTCAAGGTGGTTATCGATGCCTACAACGGGTCGGTCGATTTTTATGTAATTGATAAAGCTGACCCGTTAGCTCAGTCCTATCAAAAGCAATTCCCAGATCTTTTTACTGAAAGTGAACCATCTCAAGAATTGAGAGAGCACTTTCGCTATCCCGAAGATCTTTTCCGGATTCAGACTGATATGTGGGGCAGGTACCGTATTAATGAAGCAGCTGAGTTCTACGATGCTGCTGGTGCATGGGCAATTGCCCAAGACCCAGGTAATTCAATCGGTTTAACCGCAATCGAGGCGGTTTTTGATGCCACCGGCAACATAGTCAGCAGATCAGAGGCGCGAATATCTCCTCAGTATTTACTCTTAAGGCTTCCTGGTGAGGAAGACGAGTCATTTGTGATATTCAGGCCTTTCGTGCCATTCTCTGATGATGATTCCAGAAAGAACCTCGAAGGTTTCATGGTTGTTCATAATGACCCGGAGCGTTATGGGGAAATCGAAGTATTCGAAATAAGATCTTCTACACCTGTCGATGGACCTGCTCTTTTTAACTCGAATATTCAAACTGAAGAAGAGATATCTCAGCGGGTTACTTTGCTAAACCAGAATGGGTCAACGGTGGTCCCAGGTAATCTTTTGCTTATTCCCGTTGAAGACTCACTCTTATACGTACGACCATTGTTTATAGAAGCGACGGGAACCACTGCTGTCCCTGAACTTCAATTCGTGATAGTGGGTGTTGGTCCAGACGTCGTTATTGCTAATTCTTTTGAAGAAGCTCTTGAGTTGATTATTCCTGATTTAGATATTGATCTTCAAGGCGGGGTTGCTACGTCGGTCAAACCTGGCGGCGAAGCGAATATCGAGGAGAATTCAAGTGCTTCGAGTTTGCCGAAAGATGATAAACCATCTTCATCGTCAAATCAGTTAGACGTAAATGAGTTGCTTGCAGCTGCGAATAACTCGTTTGCAGAAGCAAGCTCAGCACTAAGAAGTGGCGATTTGGCTGGGTATCAGGATGCTGTTGAACAAGCAGCTGAATTCATACAACGTGCTTCTCAACTATTGTCTGACAATAAGAAGTCTGAAGCCTTGAGTGGCGATGATGGTTCCGCGTAGTTGTGAGAACCAAATTACTGACTGCTAACGGAGAGTTAGATGCTCCTGATCGCGTCTTACTGGTAGTTGCTCATCCTGATGATATTGACTTCGGGAGTGCTGGAACGGTGGCAGCGCTAACAGCTGCAGGAACAGCTGTTAGTTACTGCCTAGTCACAAGCGGTGAAGCTGGCGATGATGATTTGAGTCGCTCTTCGAAAGAACTTGCGGAAGAGCGGCAAGGGGAACAAACAGCTGCCGCCGAGATTGTTGGTGTTTCTGAGCTCCATTGGTTGAACCACCCTGATGGGAGAGTTGTTTCAAATCTAGAATTGCGTCGTGATATTTCCGGTGTTATTCGAAAGGAGCGGCCTGATATTGTTATATGCCAATCGACGGAGGCTAATTGGGATCGCATATATGGCGCTCATCCGGACCACTTAGCAACAGCATGGGCAACAATGGCGGCGATTTACCCAGATTCACGAAATCCGAGAGCTCATCCTGAGCTGTTAGAGGCTGGCTATGAGCCACACACAGTTAAACAGGCATGGATGATCGGACAAGGAATCACTGAGGGTACGAACCTTAATGTTGACATAACTGATACTTTTTGTCTGAAACTTTCTGCCCTTAGAGCGCATCATAGTCAAACTGAACGAATAGAAAACCTTGAAGGATTGCTCCGCGAATGGGCACTAGATAGGGCCACAGCAGCAGGTATGGAACCAGGGCGTTTGGCAGAGGCCTTTCGAATAATTAATACTGAATAGCTCAATTGCCTCCTCTCTAATCGAGCAATGAAGTCGAAGACTTTGCTTAGGTAGTAGCCTCAAAGGCTTTATAGGCTTAACGTTGTTGCTATGCCTCGCAGCGCCCCCCACCTAGTAACCGTTGTGGATCGTGGTGTGGTTATGGGTGGTGAGGGTTTTGGTGTTTCGGAGTTGCCGCCGCGTTTGATTCCGTTGGTTGGTGGTGATGTTCGTACTGCGGTTGTGGATCGTGGTGTGGTTATGGGTGGTGAGGGTTTTGGTGTTTCGGAGTTGCCGCCGCGTTTGATTCCCTTGGCTCCGAAACGTGAAAAAGTTGTTCAACAACCTTTAAGGGCTTCTGGAGTAGATTCCGGTCGTGCGTGGTTAACCGTTC
Organism: uncultured Acidimicrobiales bacterium; assembly: GCA_905477545.1. Lineage (GTDB taxonomy): Bacteria > Actinomycetota > Acidimicrobiia > Acidimicrobiales > Poriferisodalaceae > UBA9040. Next base: position 7,611 of record CAJQGN010000144.1, read on the forward strand.
TAGCTACATTTCTGTCGTCAGCAGTAACGCTTGGAATAATTTATAGTTTCGGAGCGTTCTTCGAATCAATGGCACTTGAGTTTGGAACAGGGAAAGGTCCGACCGCTGTTATATTCGGTATTACAACCTTCACTTTCTTTTGGTTGAGCCTTATCACCGGGCGTCTATCGGACCGGTTCGGTCCGCGCCCCGTTCTAGCGACTGGCGCTTTCGCTCTGCTGATAGGGCTCATGATCACCAGCTACGTGAACTCTATTGTTCTCGGGTATCTTGCTTATGGTGCCGGTGCCGGTATTGCAGGCGCATGCGCCTATATACCTATGCTTGCTCATGTGGGTGGTTGGTTTGAGAAACACCGAGCCACAGCAGTAGGTATAGCAGTCGCAGGCATCGGAGTAGGCACCAGCCTAATAAGCCCGCTATCTGCACGATTAATAGCTGTGCACGGGTGGCGAACAACTTATCGCATACTAGGAATCACTGGATTTTTCATTCTGCTGGCATGTACAGCATTAATAGCTCGAGCTCCAGGTGCTGCGGGCGCTGCTCCATCCCGTTTTCGGGAAGCTTTAAGGTCCCGTCTCTTCAGACGTTTGTGGATAGCTGGAGTGTTGTCTGCTCTTACGCTTTTTGTACCGTTTGTTTTCATGGTGCCATACGCTAAAGATCAGGGTGTTTCTTCTGTAGCTGCTGCGACTCTAGTTGGCTTGCTCGGTGGTTCAAGTGTGATATCGCGCGTAGGGTTCAGTTCTTTGAGTTCTAAGTTTGGGAGCTTTAGGACCTTTCGTTTTGGCCTTGGGCTGTGTCCGACCAGTTTCGTTATTTGGCTTTGTGCTGGTTCATCATTCACCTTAATGGCCATTTTTATGGTGGTTCTTGGAATTGGCTACGGATGCTTTGTAGCGATCAGCCCGTTAGTTCTAGCTGATTTGTTTGGCGTTGTTGGTTTAGGATCGGTAATGGGATTGTTCTATACGAGCCAAGGATTGGGGGCGCTCTTCGGCCCGCCTATTGCTGGACAGTTGATTGATATAACTGGTGGCTATACGTTTCCAATATCACTTTCTATTGCTTTAGGGCTACTGTCGTTCCTGATTTTGATGAGTCTCCCAATTAACCAACGACCTTCGGGTTATGAGCCCGACGAGCTACCATACTGCTCCACCCCGCGACGTGTAGTGTCAGTATGCCTGTACTTAGCGAGTAACCACAACTTCTTGATGAAGAGATCCCTGTTGGTT
>CAJQGN010000145.1 GCA_905477545.1 uncultured Acidimicrobiales bacterium
AGCGATTAGAGGAGGAATGGAGACTGCTCCCACTGCCGCCCTCGGCATTGGAATCGACTTATCAATTAGATAACACGGGCAACCCCATTCAGATGCAAGATCTAAAAGCGCTCCGCCTGAAGTAACGACTAGCAGATGGGCACCTTTTTCTTTCGCTTGGGAGGCCGCTTCTAAAGTTTCTTCTGTATCGCCACTGAAAGAAACAACGATCGCTAACGTACGATCTCCAACAAATGCTGGGACCATATATGATTTAACTACAGTTACTGGAACAGACATCACCGGCGCCGCTATCGCCTGCAAGATATCACCTGCAATTCCTGAGCCACCCATCCCAATGGCCACGATATTGTCAATATCGCTCGATAAAGGAAGCGGCCGCACAGACAAGCTGTTTTTCATGGCCAATTCTAGTTGATCATCTAATGAAGCCACAGCATCCCACATGCCCAAATGGTCTAACGGCTTAGTCATCCACTGCCTCAAAAGTCGGCGACAACTTTTCTTGGCTGATTATTTGGTCAAGTCGCTCTCTGTCTTGTTGACTTAACGTTTCAGCTTCTTCAATAATCAACACCGGAATATTTTCCCGAATTGAGTAAGTTCGTCCGAGCCGATTGTTGTACAGAATTTCTTCATTCTGAAAGTAATAGAGCGGGCCCTTGTCTTCAGGACAAGCAAGAATTTCCAATAGCCCTGGATCAAGAGACATTTAGGTGCTCCTTTGAGCGTTGCTTCATTGCCCTTAGGGTACGGCAGCTAACCGTCGAAAAGGGGCAACAGCTCTCTAATGTGAGCTTGAACTTGATTCTGATCTTTCGCCTCAAGGTTCAGACGCAACAATGGCTCCGTGTTAGAAGGCCGAAGGTTGAACCACCAATCCCCACAGTCCACCGTAAGACCATCTAAGAAATCTTGCTCGTAACTTTCATAGGCTTTTGATACCCGTTCGATTACTCGATGAACATCAGCGACTTTCGTATTGATCTCTCCAGAGGAACTGTAGCGGTCCAAGGGCCGAAGAAGTTCTGACAAGGCCGAACCAGACATACACAATTGTTCGAGGATCACCATCGCTGCGATTAACCCAGAATCAGCTCTATAATTTCTTCGAAAATAGTAGTGACCGCTATGTTCTCCTCCAAAAGCTGCTCCTGTCTCAGCCATAATCGACTTAATGTAACTGTGTCCTACTTTAGTGCGGATCGGATCGCCCCCATTTTCCAAAATTGCTTCACGAGTTGATTTAGAGCAAATTAAGTTGTGCAGAATTGGTCCCGGCCCCTCGGAGCGGAGAACACCAACGGCAACTAACGCTGTCGTCATCGAGCCACTCACCAATTCGGCACGCTCGTCTACTAAAAAGACTCGATCAGCATCACCGTCGAAAGCCATTCCAAGGTCCGCGCCAACTTCCAAAACTCGTCGTTGGAGGTCAACTAAGTTCTCTGGCTGAAGTGGATCGGCGGGATGATTAGGGAAAGCACCATCTAATTCTGGATACAACAACTCAATTTCAAATGGCAAATTCTTAAAAACCGGCGGCACTACGTAGCCGCCCATACCATTCGCAGTATCCACAACCACTTTAAGAGACCGCAAATTCGTTAAATCAACAAATGAAAGCACGTGTGAAACAAATTCTTCCATCAGATCCAGGTGAGACAGTGCACCCGGCTTTTCAGCAACCTTTATCTCACCCGATGCGATCCTCTTAATCTCCTCGAGACCACTTTCTTGGCTCACCGGGGCGGCACCAGAGCCACATAACTTAATACCGTTATAGCCAGCCGGGTTATGGGATGCCGTGAACATAGCTCCCGGGATGTTCAATACGCCCGACGCAAAGTATAAAAGATCAGTTGACGCGAGATCTATGTCCACTACGTCAACACCCTGGGACATAACGCCCTCAGCAAACGCCGACGAGAGTTCTATACCTGACTCTCTCATATCTCGACCCATTACTATGCGCTCAGACGAACAATATTTAGCGAAAGCAGCCCCCAAGCTCCGGCACGTCGGAGCATCAATCTCATTGGGATACAACCCGCGAATGTCGTACGCTTTAACTATCGAGCTGAGACGTTTTGAGTTTCCTGGAGTAATCGTTTTTTTCATTTAGCTTTCCGAATTTACTCATCATCTACTTTGGACAAATGATAGCCACCAAGTGCAGATAATCTTCTCACGATGAACACATCGCGAAGCATCCGTGTCGCATCCCGCAATAGCTTAACGGTTGTGCCTTGCCCATTTTCAATGACTACGGGAATTTCCTTAAGCGTCAGGTGGAGCCGCTCGCCGAGATGAAACATCTCTACATCGAACCCAAAACCGTCAATGATTGAACGGCTGAAAATTTTTTCAGCGGCTACCGAAGAAAACCCTTTTAAGCCACATTGAGTGTCACGATATCCACCGAGCAGAACAAACCACGTCAAAATATTGAAGCAGAGACTTCCTACCTCTCTCGTACTCGAAGCTTGAACTATCTGATAGCTATCGGGATGTCTTCTGTTACCAACTACGATGTCCCATCCTTTTTCTAGTTCCTCAGCGACACTCAAAATTTGTTTAGCAGGATAAGCGAGATCTGCGTCTGTGAAGATACAGAACCGGCCACTGGCGGCCGACATTCCTGCTCTAACCGCTGCCCCTTTCCCAAGATTTTTATCCAGCTTGATAACGAGATTTGCTCCAGCCTGACGCGCTTCAACAGATGTAAGATCATCTGATCCATCATCAACAACAATAATCTCAGCGTCATATTTGTTTGTAGCTTCACTGATTTTTTTAACCGTCTCGCCGATAACTAACTCTGCCTGAAATGCTGGAATTACGATTGAAAGTTCTTTCTCGTGCTGCAAGATCTCCGTCGGAACCGACACCTGCATTTGTTCCTGCCTTACAGCGGCAAACAGAACTCTCCGATACGTCACAAATCGCACAAATGACGCAGCCATAACAGAACCAGCTTTAATAGCTACAACCCCAAAAATACCTGGATCCACTATCAGCACTAACCCAGCAAAGACCAAAAAATCTGCGACCAGGGCCGGAGTCACCGCTTTAATGAAAGCCAATGGTTGGTGATCAATGAGAGAGTAAACGTCATCGTTGAATGTGACACGTTTATGCATTAAGAACGAAAACGCTGCCGACAATACGAGCGAGACAACCGCAGCCAGGTACCAGTTTGCATTTGACCAGATACCAACTGTAATCAAAAGACTAAGATCAGCGAAAGTAACAAGCGCTCCGACTAACAGAAACCTTCGGAGCCGGCGTTTCATATTTTCGTCTCTCTCGACAAATACTCAACTGCTTTTCGCCGCTTTTCATAACGTTTCATGGCAGCCAGTACAAGGATCCCCAACACTGTCAAGACCAACCCGAAATTCTCTACGGAAGTTCGCCCATATCTCAACTCGACTTTGTCCTCCGATGGAATCACAACCATCCAATTTGGAGTAATACGAAAAGGGCCATCAGCGCCTGACGCAGACCAATTCGGAAAATAAGACGTCTTGACGATGACCGGTATACCAACTTCATCAACTTCGAAGGAGATTTCTTCATTGCTGACACTGACTTCGGTAATTTTTAACGATTCAAGTTTTCGTGAAGATTGGTTACCAAACCTTAGAGCCGAAGTAGGCCCATCAATTTCTTCTACGGGAACACGGGGCCAAGCCTCAGGTCCATCGTCGGCTATCGGGACGAGCCATCGGCTCTCGTCGTTAAACCAGTTCACAGCCGGATCTATCCACGAACGTTTACCAAAGAAAGGTCCTTCGCTTACTAAAGGCTCATATTCCAGTGGTTGCACTATTGAGCTGTCCTGCACTAGGAAAACTGTCCATGGGCCTGACTGAGTAATTACCGTTAAATCTTCAGAAAAACCTTTAGCATTCGAGACGGCTTCATCGCTATAAGCAAGATAATATCTGATCCCAGACATTTTCATATGCGAAATCCCTTGCGAAACGTTCAGCGGCGAATACGGCAGATCACGCATAGGCCTAGAGGGGTTGGACGATAGCTCTGACTGCATCAAAAAATGAAATGGAACTGTCTGAGATGACTCAAAATAGAGACCTTCCATCGACCCGATACACCCGTCTGTCCAATACGGCAAAAGCATCGGTGCCATCGGCGTGCCGTAAGATCCAAGCTCATCTTTGTCATATTCCCAGAGAGCTCGACCACAGCCATGGTCTTTGCCCACTTTTGTCATTGTCCGAATCAAGTTGCTAAATGTTTCCGATGCCGCCCGATTCTCATATCCAGAAAAGTTCCAATCTGCCCAACCTCTAACAAAATTTCGGTCTTCAGCCGAAACTGAAACTGGGCCCCACCGAAAGTCATTGTCTTCGTCATAGCTACCGCCGAAGGATGTGCCAAGGTAGAGACTAGTTCCCGCCAATGCGATCACAAGAGCGACAATAGGGGCCACATAGATAGCTAAGCTGCCTTTGCGAGTCCATGGAGCTGCGCTGCGGCCCGGCCTAGTCCGGCTACAAGCCGCTTGAAACAGGTACCAGAATCCCCAAGCAGCAAGCAAATACAGACTGAGATACCAAAACGGCAACAATCGAGCATTCCAAATCCGATCTTGTGGCCATTGAGCGAAGGCGATAGCGAGGCAGCTGCTCAATACAACCAAAAAAATAATTGCACGTTCCCAGCGAAAAAGTCCCGCCAAGGCACCGAACCCGGCTAGAACTAGCAGCCAAGTGATACTTATCCGAGACCCAGCTCCACCCAGTTCTGCCGGAAAAAATAGATTTTCTCTCAACTCGGTTAATTTTTCCCACCCCATGTCATTCAGATAGCCGCGCCGTAAATAGAATGGCACCACCCAAAAAGCCGATAGGGCCCCACCAAGAACCCCAACTGTGAGCGCCCTGAAGGCGCCTCGAAACTCGATACAGAGAAGACACAAAACAAAGAACAGAGATAGTATCAGTGCTGCGAAATGCTGACTAAGTAAACGCCACAGCACTATCTCAACAACTGCGAAACCACTCAATAGCCACCATGCTTTTAATGCTCCGAAAAGTTTCGGTATCCGGTGGATACCAGCCGACACGACTATTAACACCGTTCCGGCAATCGCAAAGATCAAGGTCACTAAATGACATAGCGCAACCACGGCTAACGCAACGGATGCCAATGTTCTTAACTGGTTGAACTCTATAACCCTATAAACCAAGCCCAAATAAACAAGAGTGACAGCAAGCCCAATTGAAAACGCAAACTCGCCGGCCAAAGTCGAAGCTATGTTTCCACCATAAATGGTGAAATTAAAGTCAAACACAAATAGAAAACCAGCAACAGCGCTTAGCGCTGGCAACGGAAAAGGCCAGCGACTCAGACGCGCCAGCAGCCAAGCGGTCGCCGGCATTAGGGTAACTCCAGCGACGGCAACCAGTTTGAAAGCTACCCCGTAAGGCAAGAACAGATCTACAAAGACAATCGCGAGATACGGCAAGAACATATAAAAATGCATTGCAGGAAAACCTGCATACCAGTCGCCGCTCCATCCGCGTAACTGGAAATTAGGAAGCAACTCATCACGCAAAAAAGCAGGCCCCCAAACGTGCGCTCCCATGTCCCCGCCAGTCGGAGTCGTGGAGGAAAATATATTCTGAGGACTGAGCCTCCAAAAAGTCCATAAGCAAGCAACAAGAACGACACTAATCGTCAGCCATTTCTCTAACTGTGGTGAACTCAAGCGTCTTGCATCGCCTCGGGGTTTACTTAAAAAGCATCCGATCTTAGACATCAAGACCCATCTTGACATTTATAGAAGCAAATCAGGCGGCCACTCAACTCATAACCATCATCAAGCCCGAAAAGTTAAACCCGATATGGGCGATGAGCGGCAGCGTGGTCGAATCTTTTTTCCACCTTAGAAGACCAAATACTATGCCAACAAACAGCAAGCTAGGAAATTGAGCTAGGTCAAAATGACTTAACGCAAACAGCAGTGAAATAAGCGCTATCGACTTAATACTGCCCCAACGACGAATCGTTAACGGCAACAGAACCCCACGATATAAAAGCTCGTCGGCCAGGGGCAACAGACAACAGGTGAAGACCATCAAAACAAATATTTGGCTAGTTCCGGAAAAGGAATCAACGAACAAACTTGTACCGCTTGCACCATCTGAATCACTAGGCGAGCCATCAATCAAAGACCTAAACGCTACAACTACTGCTTGGCAAGCGACTCCTGCGAAAAATGCCCCTACAGCTAGACGCAACTTGCAACAATCCAGTCGAAGAACCCGATGAGGCGACCGTCCATCTAAACCAGCGGAAATAAACGCACCGCCGATTAAGGCAATCAAAAACGGCAGCGCAAGCACTACCGTTTCGTGTCCCTGCAAATCGGCAGGGCTACTGACGTCTAACCCAGATTTGGCAAAAGCTAGAATCGAACCAATCAACCCGCAACTGACCGCGACAAGAAGAACGCGCCCAACTCGCCGAGCTGGAGCGAATTCACTGTTCTCTTCTGTCATTTCAGACGCGTCTATCATTTATCGGGGGGCGAAGGCCTCCGACGCCACAAATTTCAAATTGGTAACCTGTTGCCTCTGATCTTCACATGACCATCCATGCGGTGGACGAAATTTATCTGCATGCTCAACACATAGCTCCAAGAGATTAGAGTCGCGTTTCTCAGAAGTCCATCGAAGCACCACATGCCGATCTTCATAATCAAAAAGCAAAAGCGCTTCCGCATCTTTGCCACAGAGAGGCCGACTGCATATTCTTTCCAAACTAGGCACGATCCCTAAGATAGCTAGACTTTATAGCCCTGTCTTGGACCCTAAGACCTGTTTTCCTACTTCCTTCTCATTTTCGGCATCGGTTTCAAGCTGATGCCGACGTAGCATAACCAAATGGCTTCCGACGCCCCCGAAACTGGTACCAGCGAACGCCGTAAAGGCCGAGAAGGTTGGCCCCGTTGGTCCCTTTGGATTTTACTCGCACTTATTCTTGCTTCAATCCTTCTCCCTGGGATACTTAATCGCGAGGACCGCAAGAGTCTCGACTACAGCGTGTTTATTGCTGAAGTCAGCGCGGGAACCGTTAACTCAGTAGAAGTGACTAACGAAACCGGAACCATCGAGGGTGAGCTCCTAGACGGAGATCTGTTCACCACAAAAGGTCCGGTCGAACTCCCCGACGTCGATCTCGAACTTCTTAGAGACCGCAACGTTGACGTCCAATTCAAAACTGAAAGCTCAAATCCAATACTGAACTTGCTGCCGCTCTTTCTTCCGTTCGCCTTAATCATCGGTCTTTTCTGGTGGATGCAACGGCGAGCGCAAGGACAGATGTCAGGCATCATGTCAATCGGCAAGAGCAAGGCTAAGACCTACACTACTGAACGGCCTGATACCGGATTTAGTGATATTGCCGGCTACGAAGGAGTAAAACAAGAGATAACAGAGATTGTTGACTTTCTGAAAGAACCTGAACGTTTCACGGAGATTGGTGCGCGAATACCGAAGGGTGTTCTACTGGTTGGGCCGCCCGGCACCGGCAAAACCTTGATAGCAAGAGCTGTCGCTGGCGAAGCTGGGGTGCCTTTTCTTTCTGTCACCGGTTCGGATTTTATGGAAATGTTCGTTGGCGTAGGAGCTAGCAGAGTCAGAGATTTATTCCAGACTGCCAAAAAATTAGGCAGTGCTATTATTTTTATTGATGAAATTGACTCAATCGGCAGGAAACGAGGCGCAGGGCTAGGCGGCGGCAACGATGAACGTGAGCAGACCTTAAATCAGATGCTCGCAGAAATGGACGGTTTCGAGGCCACGGAAGGCATCGTCATGATGGCAGCTACTAACAGGCCAGATGTTTTAGACCCTGCTTTGCTTCGCCCAGGGAGATTCGATCGGCAAGTCATTGTTCCGCTTCCTGAATACAGCGAACGGCTCTCGATCTTAAAAGTGCATGCAGACAGCAAAAAAGTAGATACTGCTATCGACTTTGAAGCAATGGCCAAAGGCACGCCAGGCATGAGCGGAGCAGATTTAGCAAATCTGATTAATGAAGCAGCGCTGCATGCCGTTCGCAGAGATTCAACACAGGTCAAGCAAGAGGATCTTGAGGCGGCGCGCGACAGAGTCATAATTGGCCAACGCAGAGAATCTGTCGCTATGTCCGATGAGGAGAAAACAGCGACTGCATATCACGAAGCCGGTCATGCTTTGGTAGCAACGCTTCTACCCCATGCCGATCCAGTCCACAAAGTAACTATTTTACCGACAGGTCAAGCTTTAGGAGTAACAATGCAGCTCCCTGAGGAACGCCACGCGTACACAAAAGAATATATAGAGGACAGGTTGGCAGTTCTATTCGGCGGGAGAATGGCTGAAGATAACGTATTCGGAGTGATCTCGACTGGCGCCTCCAACGATCTGATGCAAGGCACAGAGTTGGCTCGCAAAATGGTGACAGAGTGGGGCATGAGCGAAAGAGTCGGACCAAGAGCTTGGGGCTCCAACGCTCAAATTTTTCTCGGCGATGACCTGATGAGTGGAAGAGAATATAGTGAAGATACTGCCCGCATCATTGATGAAGAGGTTCAGCGAATCCTAGTTGAGCAAGAGCATCGAGCTAAAAAAACTTTGGTTGAGAATCGAAGCGCTCTTGATCGCATTGCAGCTGCTCTTCTGGATAAAGAAACCATCGATGGGAACGATATCGCTAAGTTGATTCCTGAACCTACATCCGATTTAGCAGAGGGTCTCAATGCAGACCTCGATACGTTAGGCCCAGAGCTCTAGCCTCTCGTCGATCATTTCCCGAGATTGAAAATACCTTCTAAACGACTAGAGCTAAGGCCCTGGCTAGTTCTCCCACTTCGATCTTTCCAGTCCAGCCGTCAATGACATTGCCATCTCCTTCAACTAGAACCGTGGTCGGAACAGTATCAATTCCATACTTTCTATGAAGATCTAGATTCTCCCCATATTCCACTTCGGCAACAACCACATTCGCTCCCGCTGGGCCACGCAACAACGCCACAACTGCCGAACAGCTCCTACAGGTTGACTCCGTAAAGACTATTATTGCAGCCTCTGGTTCAAGCCCAAAGTCTTGCGGCGGCACGAGAGTCGGGAGTTGATTACGCTTAACGGAAAAAGGGTTCTCTACCTTTCGCCGTTCCACGATTAATGCGATGCTGACGGAGATTAGAATAAGGGTCAAAGCTATAAGTAGTCGTACCATCAAAAAATCTACCTTACTTCAAAACCCCAGCTTTGGACTCGAGCTCAACAATTTCTCAGTTTTCGATTCTCGGATAACGTCTATCAATATTTCATCTTTTGCAGACACTAACAACGCAGCAGAAACATAATCGTATAGAAGTCGAACCGTCGAGTTCGCCTCTAGTAAACCGCCGTCAATTTCCTCACCATCAATATATTCAATTTTTACTTGGGTATCATTTCCAGACAAATTGCTGACTGTGATATACGTGTTTGAATTTTCCCAGGGAGAAAGCACTACTGTCCACCTCTGCCTAGAAACTGAAGTGCCCAAAGAAACAGTTCTTTCCACGAACGATGCTCCTTTAGCTACTTCCTCATCGGTCTGGTTGCCGGCAGAATGAGGCGCCATAATTTCTTTTAGTGAAGTTATGAGCCCTGATACCACCGGAACTCCTGAAGGCGACTCGACAATCAGAACGTTGGCATTCGGTGCGACCTCATGTGACTCTTCCGCCGGAGACTCTTTAGCAATAGGTAAGGTAAGAACATCAAAGGGTCCAACTAAATAATCTTGCCCGTCAGTTCGCCCTTCAGAATTACCCGAACTAACAGTAATTTCCGCTACTAACTCTGTGGGGTTGTAAACTTGTAAAGAGCTACTCTTAGTTGGGTCAGATGCGTCTAAATAATGACTCCACCTCAATGCTTCGCTGCTTCCAGCTAAACCTGTGTAAAATCCACGGTCATTATCTAAACCATCAAAAGTTTGGAAATAATCAGCAACGACTTTGCCGACGCTTGTCGTTACCCATGTAGCTACTGTTTCCCTGCGCCTGACTACCTCCCCCACATCCACTCTGAGGTTGCCACCGGCAGGCACGACTACCCCTTCTAGTTCCGGAACAGAGAACATGCCTGTCTCTGCCTCTGTTGCGAACTTAAAGTCGACGATTGCATCACTCGAAAGTGGGTTGTACAGAATAATTTCGTTGACATCTCCTTGTTGGGTTGAACCACCAAGCGCAAAAAGCGATTCAGCTAAGACGTTCGTGCACGCTGACTCAGCTGTGCCGAGTTCCGAGGTGAATTTTCTAGTCACAGCCACAGCACCAGCAGAAGCTTCGACTAGAGCTGAAACCAATTCCTCGCCGAGAACATCGCCAATACCTATCTGGCGCATTTCAAACCCTGGAACTTCAAGCACCATGAACTCATTAGCACTAGTAGTCGAAACTAGTTCAACAGCAACACGAACTGGATCACTACTAAAATTAGTTATTGTTAAATCGGCCGTCGCCTCAATTCCTTTTTGGTTGATACGTCTTAGATGCACCGCTGGGCAGAACCAAGTTGATGTCAGAGTATTTTTTTGGTCAACTACTGGCTCAGTAATGAGGTCTTCCATTTCCGCTTCGGACTTCTCATCGGATTTCGTAACGCTGATGTCATAAAAGATACCTGCAATCAGAAGTAGCGGTAGCACTGCGCGAGCCCCTATCGAAAGTAGCTTCACTGAACTTGCCCAGACTGTGTTGTTTCATCCGCCAGTGGTATTGAATCTTTGGAGTAAGTTCGTGGTCTGCGCATCGCAAACCTCATAACCAAGACCCAGCCCACTATCTGCAGTACCGCTACATATCGGATGTGTCTCGGGCGCTGATAGAAAAGCGCTGCTGGACCATCACCTTTAGAATCGAACCTCATTGCCCATCCAAATGACAATTGGGGTTTCAAAATTTCTTCACCAGTATAGAGCCGCCAATTTTGGTCAAACTCTTCGGCAACTTGCACCGCGCCAACCCCAAGTCGGCCATGTTGTTCAACCAATGACCTGCGGTCTCCGAGTACAGGAATACCGCTCGTAAGGTCAGATATGACGAGCTGCGATAGATCGGTCATGCCATCAAGCGCATCACCATCCTCGAACTGAGCTCGAGTTGCGAACCAGGATTCGTTCTCGAATACCAGAACCGCTGGGTCCGAAGCTATGGGTCGAAGATCGATATGGGATCTAACTAAATTTCTGATCCGTGGATCTAAGAGACTTTGAACTCCTTGGCCGAACGACGGAGCTGACTCCTCGACAACAACTACGTAACGAATTCCGAAAGGAGCGAGTAAACGGCCAAGTCTCGAAGTGCTGCCACTCAATCCCAGCTCTACGGTATCGACAAGTTGTTGCACCCCAGGCGTTAAACCACCCGCCCACTGATAGCTAATATCTGGGTATCCACCTACTGATGAAGCAATGCTTAAATTTTTAGCGCTCGCCCCCATATTTTCTAAGCGCCAAGAAGCCAGCGGCAAGATCGATTCATCGCCAATCCAAAGCACTCGATGGGACGGCCCAACATTTTGATCATCTATTAGCGATAGCGCTACTTCTAAATCGTATTTCGGAGTTTCCCATCGCCCATTTTTCGCTGCTCCCAGAAGCGGCAAAAACCCCAGAATGAGCAGTGTGATACCAGTCGCTAAAAGGAATCGGCGCCATGACACTCTCATTCGATAGGCATCTCGTTCGAAGCTGGCGCAACCGATTGAAGCAGCCCAGCAAACACCAACGGCGGCAACGAACAAAGCTAGCTCGCGCAATCTGACAGAAGGACCGATCGCTATAGTTAACAAGTTATCTGATGCTATCCATGCAAGGCCGAAACCTAAAAGGCAGAGAGTCCATGCCTGCGTCACTAAATGCAGAGCTCGACCTCGGCTAATTAAAAGCGAGATAGTCGCTAGAAATAGTGGCGCAAACTGGAGCCACGGAACTTTTCCGCCTTCCAATTCAAAAGATACGAGTCTGTAGAGTTCCGTTGGCGCCGCTTGGTTTACAACTCCAAACAACCTATCTACCAGACTTCGATAGTCATCGAACGCCAACCACCATGGTATGTGCATGATCGCTGCCACTACACAGGCGAAAAGGCTCAGGTAGAGTCGCTGGAATTTTCTCTTAAACCCACCCGACCCAAAGCAACAAAATACAACTCCGATACAAACAGCAAAGACTATAAACATTGCCTCAAAAGCGGTGACCACCGCTACTAAGAGCGCCAACGCAGCAACTTTTTGAAGAGGCCCAGTTCGGACATTTCCCGATGGCAACTTACTTGTTTGACCTCCTTTGGGCATGTCGCCAACGAGTTCAATTATTCTTCGGAGCAACAGCGGCAATGCAGCATAGAATAACAAGCTATTCCAACGACCATTTTGCAACGCATAGTATGGCAACGGATTAGCAGCGTAGAGCGTTATCGCTACTAAACGACTTCTTCGGGTACCTGAGAGGCCAGCAAGCTTCCAAATGTTAAACAGCCCGATCGGGAGCAGACCTAAGATCAGAACATTTCTCAGAAGCTCCGATGCTCCCCCAGTCAACGCGCTCCCTGCGCCAATTAAACCCAGTGCAGTAGGGCCGAGACCAGACACTCCCATACCTACTTCTCGCCAACCGCTCCAATACGAATTGAAAAGTTTACTAGCTTGCGGAAAGTCCCCAAATTGACCGATCGCCGGGACTCCTTGTGTAATCAAATGGCGACTGCCGAAGGCGACCACTAGGAGCACTGCAAACCAACCAGCCACAACTGTTTGTAGAGAAGCGGACTTTAATTGAGAGGCAATCTTTCTACGTCGATTTTCGAATACGACGAGACTTAATTCTCCACCAATTTGTCCTCTCAAAAAAGACTTCAAGCGAACAGAACCCGATACCTGCAGCCGCCGCAAGTCACGATCTCTCACTAAACGATATTCCTTGATCTGCTTTCGTGCCCTTAAGATCGGCACAATACGTACGGCATTCCAAAGCCAGGCGGCCCCAACATCACAGGCTTGACGGACTCTTCCCGCCATAATGCTAAAAATAATTT
>CAJQGN010000146.1 GCA_905477545.1 uncultured Acidimicrobiales bacterium
CACAACAATCAGTATTGCTCACAGATTATCGACTGCGGAAAATGCTGACCTCATCCTGGTTTTCGACGGAGGTAAGTTAGTTGAGCAAGGTTCTCACAATGAACTACTTGGCATGAAAAAGAAATATGCGAATCTCCATGCCAGTTGGGTTGGAAATACTCGCCTGGATAGATAAGAACTAGTGACTGAGTTTGCGTTAGAAACATTACACAATCTATTTACCTCGCTATGGAAGGACCTATCGTGAAGGATCCAGTTCGCGTTGCCGTTACCGGAGCCGCTGGCCAAATCGGCTATTCGCTGCTTTTCCGAATCGCATCAGGAAGCATGCTCGGCCCAGATCAGCCAGTCATTCTTCAAATGCTTGAAATTGAACCAGCGTTAGGTGCACTAGCGGGGGTAAAAATGGAACTTGATGATTGCGCGTTCCCTCTTTTGGCTGGAACTGTAGAAACAGCAGACGCCAACCAAGCCTTTGACGGGGCCGACTATGCCCTACTTGTGGGGTCTATGCCTCGAAAAGCTGGAATGGAACGTAGCGATCTGCTGGCAGCCAATGGCGGGATTTTTACCGGTCAAGGACAAGCGATAAGTGAGAGCGCGAACTCATCTATCAAAGTTCTAGTAGTGGGCAACCCAGCAAACACGAATTGCCTAATCGCAATGAAAAACGCCCCTAACATTGCAGATGCGCAATTCACAGCCATGACCCGCTTAGACCACAACCGGGCAATGGCACAACTCGCCCAAAAAGCTCAGTGTTCTGTTAACGACATCAAACATATGACTATTTGGGGTAACCACTCAGCTACTCAATACCCCGACCTTTTCCACGCTGAAGTCAACGGACAGAACGCAGCAGCGTTGGTAAACGACCAAAGTTGGCTTGAGAGCGACTTCATCCCTACAGTTCAGCAACGCGGAGCAGCAATAATCGCGGCTCGTGGAGCTTCCTCAGCTGCATCAGCTGCATCAGCTGCAGTGGATCACATGCGCGATTGGGCGCTCGGAACAACTGAAGGTGACTGGGTTTCCATGGGTATCCCATCAACAGGAGACTACGGCGCACCCGAGGGCATAATCACTTCGTTCCCGTGCACAACCTCAAACGGGGTATACAGCGTTGTGAGCGGACTTGAATTAGATGAATTTAGTAAAGTCCGGATTGAAGCTTCTTGGGCTGAACTCGTTGAAGAACGAGACGCAGTAAGCGAGATGGGTTTACTCGGCTAAAAACGTCGAAAAAGTAGGTCCAGTGCTCTTTACGCTGCGGCCCGAGTTCGTCGAAGCATAGGGTCCGCTACCCCCAGGAGTTTGTCAGCGGCGGACATGACGAACCCTGCTGCTCCAGGGGTCTTATTGTCGATCAGATTCCCCATAACTTGCAACGTTATTTTAGCGATGGTGTCGGTCCCGACCGCAACTTTAAGACCAGCTCGTAATATCTGTTGATGCCCGATCAGAAATGAGAACCTTCGACCAGTTCGAAGAAACGCATCAAATTTTTCAGCAACCATCGCATCATATTTTTGTGGCGCTGTTGCTGGATCTGCTTCGAAAAGATCAGCTATAAGCACACCAGTTTCAAGCCCGTAATCAATACCTTCACCGTTCATCGGGTTTACCAGCCCAGCAGCGTCACCAACAGCAACCCAACCTGGCCCATGACGTTTAATTGCGCTCATGGGAAGCCGCCAAGCTCGAGGCTTCTCGAGATAAGGACCAAGTTCCCAATCGTCTCTGACAAGGTCTCGGTAAGTGTCACAAAGCTTGTTCAGATTAAGAGACTTGAAACCCTTCATAGTGCTCAATGCCCCGACACCAATATTTACTGTCCCATCACCGGCGGGGAACATCCAGCCGTAACCTGGAACAGCAGTGCCTTGATCATCTTTCAACGTTAAGCATGCTTCCAAATGTTGGTCTTGGTCTCTTGGCGTAGCTGCGTATGTTCTGATTGCTAGGCCGAAAGGTTCGTTCGGGTCTCTGTGTGCTCCGAGGATTCTGGCGGCTTTGCCCTGAGCCCCCGCTGCGAGAACGACAAGGTCTGCTGTCCAACGCTTTCCGTTTACTTCCACCCCAATGGCTCTTTCGCCGTCCATGATTGGTAATGCTTCGGAGCTGTAAATCATTTCGGCGCCTGCTTCGGTAGCGGCGTCCATTAGTGCAGCATCGAGTCGTTTACGTGGCCAAACAGCGCCATAGTTAGGGAAATGTTCGGTCGTAGGCCAATCCAACTCTCTATGTTTTTTGCCTGCAATCATGCGAAGGCCACGAATCTGATGCGCATCATCAAGCTCAATATTTAGCCCTTGGAGTGCTCCGACTGCTCTTGGGGTGAGACCATCACCGCAAACCTTGTCACGGCCGTATACACCTTTTTCAAAAACGGTTACCTTGATTCCGGCGCGCGCAGCTCGAATAGCCGCCGCAGCGCCCGCAGGTCCGCCGCCGATAACAATGAGATCGCGATGAGTCACTAGTTACAGCTTGGCGTCACAAAGCTTGGATACCTACTAAGTTGCTTGTCTTTCGGCTGCTGACCCCTTTTTTTTGTGGTCCCACCAACTGGCTGCCCCGAGGAAGAGCATTTCGGCCCCGAATTCCCAGGCCCGGCTGAGAACAGCGAAAGCTGTAGCGTCTCCAATTCCAATTTGAGTAGCGAGGATTGTGGTGATTACACCTTCGCGAACGCCGATTCCTGCCGGTGTAATACCGATCATTCCTGCCAAGATCCCTGCGTAGGAAGCGCCTATAAGAAGGTTAATATCACTGCCTTGGATGTCGAGAAAAGCGAAAGCTAAAGTGACTATTCCTAGAGTCCTGATTAAAACGCTTGCACCAAATAACGTGCCTGCTTGATGGATATGGCGTCTCGTAGATGTATCGCCTTTCAGAGGGTTTGTTTTGGTTAATTTTGCTCCGATTCCTGACATGAGAAACGGAAGGAGCACTAATCCTGACGATGCGGCGAGTCCGAGTAGCCATTTGAAGACTAAGGGAAGGAACGTAGAGGGTATAAAGATAGCGCAAACGGCGGCTGCCCAACCGATAAGGAAGAGAGTCTCAACTGCTATAGAGGCAGCAGTAACAGATTTTGGAATTGAAAACTTTGAAGCCAAACTGATTCGAGATGCGACCGCTATGAGCCCTGTAGGTAAATACCGGCTAGTTTGAGCGAAACACCATAATTTTATTGCACTATTTTTTTTGATTGTATGGCCGTAAGCGTGAAGCAGGCATCGCCAACCCAAGGGAAGTAAAAGATTTGCGGCACTGGTGGCAAGCAAAGCTGGGATTAACCAATATGGAGCCATATCGAAACTAAAGTTAGAGAGTTCGCTTGAGTGACGAATGGTGAGGTTTAGAAGTACAGCTGCTGTAGCGGCGACGGTTGCCCATCTGGTAGCTAACCAAAAAATCTGCCATCCGCTTTTCATCACTTAAATAAGGTTACTGCCACCTACTGGGCCCTTTAGGTCAGGCAGACTAGACTTGTGAGCAATTTTTCTCGACCACGAGTGGTGTTATGTGCTCCTGGTTTCCCATCATCGCGCGATGATAGTGACAAACCTTTTTTGTTAAATCACGCTTTAGCGCTTGTATCAGCGGGTTCGGACGTGACCGTTGTATGCCCAGCAGTGC
This sequence comes from uncultured Acidimicrobiales bacterium, assembly GCA_905477545.1. Classification (GTDB taxonomy): domain Bacteria; phylum Actinomycetota; class Acidimicrobiia; order Acidimicrobiales; family Poriferisodalaceae; genus UBA9040. The sequence continues at coordinate 3,646 of CAJQGN010000146.1, forward strand.
CAGGATTACCGAGCCGACAAACGGTGGAGGGGGTTGAAGTCGTAAGAGTGAGATACGCTCCGCGAAGATTTGAAACGTTAGCGGCTACGGGTTCGATGTATCGTGAAG
>CAJQGN010000147.1 GCA_905477545.1 uncultured Acidimicrobiales bacterium
TAAAAGTTGAGTTAGTAGTTCCTGTGACAGAGCGCGGTGATCTGGCCGGTAACTTTCAACCAGCGTGATAGCACGTCCTATAGAGGCACGGTCAGAAGATTGGATCCCTTCAGCTAGCTGGGAAATAGAAGGAACAGAAGCCACGTCCTAAACTGTACAGCGCAATTGTGGCAGCCCTTATGGGTGCGATTGCATTTTGAGAAATCTCAAGTACTAGTCTCAAGCTAATTAATTGGTAACCGCGCTTTTAGACTAAAATAAAGGCGTAGAGAGGTCTAGGGTTCTAACCAATGGGAATAACAAGCCGTCTGCTACAACGAGGTTCTAATCGTGCGCACCCTATCGACGAGTTTCTTGAGCCAGAAGAGGAGGCCAAGTGGATACTTCCGGCGCAAGGAGGGTTACACCCTTTTACGATGCTCGCATTTGCTGTAGTAGTACTCGCTGTAGTTGTGTTCATCGACGACCGCTCATGGGTTCAAGGTGTAGCCCTATTCATAGTAGTCACGCTCGTCATTGCCGTTCTTACCAAAGCTCGTCACCGCCTAATTGTTATTACTCCGGATGATGTTCTGCTTTTGCGCACTAGAGGTTGGCGACCAGCTAAGCCCGTAGAACTGATTGATCGATTCCCTCGAACACGAAAGTTCGAAGTAGGCAATCAGTTCTGGTCACACATTCTGATCGGAAATGAAAAACTTTGGGTCCACAAGCGATATCACGTGAAGCTGAAAGCAGCCGATGAAACGCTAGGACGCGGAACTACTAAAAAAACACCTTCTTCTGCCTATCGAGCTAATCGGGCCAAGAAAAAAATAAGCAACAATCAAAAAAAACGTTATTAACGACATGTTTCAGTTCGAATTAGCAAGCCGTTTTGCTACTGAGTTCGTAACTGAACCAGAAGTTCTGCAGCAGCGTCGGAAATAACTGTTCCTGGTGGGAATATAGCTGATGCCCCTGCTTGTCTCAGCGCCTCGAAGTCTTGTTCTGGAATCACTCCGCCTACGACTATCATGATGTCGCTTCTCCCTTGTTCAGCAAGAGCATCGCGCAAAGCAGGAATCAAAGTTAAGTGACCTGCTGCTAGGGATGAAGCACCAACAATGTGTACATCATTCTCTACTGCTTGTCGGGCAGCTTCTTCCGGGGTGGAAAACAACGGGCCAATGTCTACATCGAAGCCAAGGTCGGCAAAGGCTGTCGCAATAACTTTTTGTCCTCGGTCATGTCCATCTTGTCCCATTTTCGCAATAAGTATTCTTGGTCGGCGGCCTTCTTCAGAGGCAAAGTCATCAACTTTATCCATCACTCTTTTTATGTCTTTGTTTTGCTCGCCCACCTCAGCACTGTACACCCCGGAAATCGACTTAATCTGAGCAGTGTGGCGGCCATAGGCTATTTCTAGAGCGAGGCTGATTTCACCCACAGTTGCCTTTGCCCTAGCGGCATTGATTGCAAGAGCAAGAAGGTTCCCAGTTTTATTTCTGGCTGCCGCAGTCAGCGCTTCTAAAGCATTTGTTACTTCCGACTGAGTTCTTTCTTTCTTTAATCGTTCTAGTTTCGCAAGTTGAGCAGTCCGAACTTCAGCATTATCAATTTTCAATACGTCTACTTTGTCTTCTACGTCTAATTGATATTTGTTTATGCCAACCACTACCTGCTGCCCTGAATCAATGCGTGCTTGGGTTCTCGCAGCTGCTTCTTCGATGCGCATTTTGGGAATCCCGGCCTCTATGGCTTTAGCCATACCGCCCATATTCTCAACTTCTTGAATATGGCTCCATGCTTTGTTCGCTAGATCCTGGGTGAGGCTTTCTATAAAGTAGCTCCCACCCCAAGGATCAATTGTTCTTGTAGTTCCAGATTCTTGTTGTAAAAACAATTGTGTGTTTCGCGCTATTCGAGCACTGAAGTCAGTTGGCAGAGCCAAGGCTTCATCAAATGCGTTGGTATGAAGACTTTGAGTATGACCTTGAGTCGCTGCCATGGCTTCCACACATGTTCTAACAACATTGTTGTATACGTCTTGCGCCGTCAAACTCCAGCCAGAAGTCTGAGTATGAGTTCGTAATGACATTGATTTCTCGTTTTTGGGATCGAAGTTGCTAACTAATCGAGCCCACAGGATCCTGGCAGCACGTAGCTTCGCAACTTCCATAAAAAAATTCATTCCAGTTGCCCAGAAAAAGCTTAAGCGTGGTGCAAAGTCGTCGATACCGAGTCCGGCTTCTTGCCCGGTGCGAAGATACTCAAGGCCATCAGCAAGGGTATAACCCAGCTCAAGGTCGGCAGTCGCTCCAGCTTCTTGCATATGGTAACCAGAAATTGAAATCGAATTGAAGCGAGGCATGTACTGACTGGTGAATTCAAAAATATCGCCGATGATACGCATCGATGGCTGAGGCGGATAGATGTAGGTGTTTCGCACCATGAATTCTTTCAGAACATCATTTTGGATCGTTCCAGCCAGTTTTTCAGGAGCCACACCTTGTTCTTCAGCAGCCACAACGTACAACGCGAGGATCGGAAGAACTGCCCCATTCATAGTCATCGAGACACTCATCTGGTCGAGAGGTATCCCATCAAACAAGGTACGCATGTCGTATATCGAGTCAATAGCAACACCAGCCATACCGACATCTCCGATTACGCGCTCGTGGTCGGAGTCGTAACCCCGGTGCGTGGGGAGATCGAAAGCAACGGAAAGGCCTTTTTGTCCAGCAGCAAGGTTGCGCCGGTAGAAAGCATTTGAATCTTCGGCAGTAGAGAAACCTGCATACTGACGGATAGTCCATGGCTGGTTCGTGTACATAGTTGGATATGGTCCGCGTAGATACGGAGCGAAACCTGGATAACTATGCCTGTCGCCGCTATCGCCCAAATCTTCAGATGTGTAAAGCGATTTAATGCTTATTCCTTCTGGAGTCTCTCGTGAAAAGCTATCTAAATCGGTCCTTTGTTGTCGAGGGCCGTCGCTGTCTACAACTTCAGAATCAAACGTGGGTATTTGGTCGAGCTCCAGTGAAATTCGAGAAAAATCGGGGATTATGTTCATGATTTACTCACTTTGTTGGTGAAAAATCTAAGAGTTGCCGATAGCAACTCTAGGACGTCGCAGCCTATGAATATGAAATTATCTACCCCAGCGGCCTTCAACAAATCGGCTTTGTCGCCTTGATGGCCAGCCAAATATACTAACGAGGCGCCTGACTGTTTAAGTGCAGCGGCAGTTGATTCCGCTTCTTGCTCATAAATCGAGTCTGACGAGCAGATACAGGCGATTTGACAACCGGATGAGAGAAAGGCTTCAGCTGTTTCAGAAGCGCCAAAAAAACCACCATAGTCATCTACTCTGATGCCCCCAGCTTCGAACAGGTTTTTGGCGAACGTGGAGCGAGGGCCATAACTTGGCAAGTCTCCGAGGTTGGCCAAGAAAATAGATGGTGCCTGATCAGCTGTTTCAGCTACATCACGAATTATTTCGAAGGGTTCGGACCAGCGAACAGTCTGGTGCGGCGTTGTAGGGTGGAGCACCGTATCCAAATCTTCGAGCTGCCTTTTCTCCCAATTGCCAATTGGGGACTCGTTGACATCGGCGAACTCGCTTACTCCTGTAATAGGCGCACGGCGAGATGCGATTTCTGTCATTCGTTTTTGGCGTGTTGTTTGGAATGCGTTTACTAAAATTCCTGAACTCAGAGCCGAGACCAGACCGCCATTTTTTTCGATCAGTTGGAACTCTCTCCAGGACGCGATGCTTAAATTTTTGGTTAAGTCTTCGATGTACCAACTGCCGCCAGCAGGGTCAGCTACCAGTCCGGCTTTTGTCTCCTCTTGTAGAATCAGTTGCGTGTTGCGTGCTATCCGGAAGCCCAATTCCTCTGGATTCCTTATAGCTGAGTCGAATGGTTGAACAGTTATTGCATCTGCCCCTCCGAGTGCCGCTCCAAAGCATGCTGTGGTAGTCCTTAGCATGTTGACCCAGGGATCTCTTTGACTCATCATTGTTGAGGCTGTGACCATATGCACTCGCATAGGGATCTGATCTGCATTTAACCCGCAGGCTTGAGTGATTCGAGCCCAACAAGTTCGAGCCGCTCTAAGCTTAGCGAGGGTCATAAACTGGTCGGGCCCTGCAGAAAAAGTGAACTCTATTTTCTTGAGCGCTGCCGTTAAATCGCTCTCTATTTCAGATAACGCTCGAATCCACATCAAGCCGATAGCTAGGGCAGTGCCAACTTCTTGAGAATCAGATGCTCCCAGGTCGGCGTACGTGGACGCGTCTATCGCTATTGCCGTTACGTTCGGGTGAGTTGAGGCAAGAGCGGAAGCATAAACCGCAACTTCCTCTACTCCCTTAGCGAGGTCTTCAGAAGACGCTGGGTGATGGATAGCTTGTCTAGCCGGGTCTAATCCAAGGTTTCCTCTAACTAAATGAC
>CAJQGN010000148.1 GCA_905477545.1 uncultured Acidimicrobiales bacterium
TTGAGCTCAGAGAGTGGGCGTTAAAGATGGTGGTTCAGTAAATAAAATGAGTGAAAAACTATTTGAGGTCTCATCAATTGATGAGGCCTCAAATAAGATAATAGTTTCTTTTTGTTGTTACTTAGGCGCTCGTGAGCGTTGGGCCACCAAGCGTGTGTGAAGTAGCTAGACCTTCAGCTTTTTCACTTTCTCGTGTTTTAGCTTCGGCTCGTGCAACAACATTGTGGTGTACTTCATCGGGTCCATCGGCCAGGCGCAACGTTCTTTGTGAATGCCACATATCAGTCAATGGGAACCATTGAGACACTCCGGCTGCACCGTGCATTTGAATAGCGTCATTGATGATATCGCAGCACTTTTCTGGGACCATAGCTTTTACTGCGCTGACCCAGACACGAGCTTCGGAATTCCCCAGTGTGTCCATAGCTTGAGCAGCTCGAAGGACCATGAGCCTCATTGCCTCAACGTCAATTCGTGCTCGGGAAATAATTTCCATGTTTTTCCCGAGATTTATGAGCTTCTTACCAAAGGCTTCTCTTGAAAGCCCTCGATCTACCATCATCTCGATGGCTTTTTCTGCGCTTCCTATAGATCTCATGCAGTGATGAATTCTGCCTGGGCCTAGACGTAGCTGTGAAATTTCAAAACCGCGTCCCTCTCCGAGCAGAATATTTTCATAAGGAACACGGACATCTTCGAATTTGATGTGCATATGGCCATGAGGAGCATCGTCACTGCCAAAAACATGCATCGGTCCGAGAATTTTCACGCCGGGTGCATCAACAGGAACTAAGATTTGAGACTGTTGTTTGTAGGTATCAGCGTCAGGGTTCGTACGAACCATGGTAATCATGATTTTACAGCGCGGGTCACCTGCTCCCGAAATATAAAATTTTTCGCCATTTATTACCCATTCGTCACCATCACGGATAGCGCTTGTTTCGATTTGTTTCGCATCAGAGCTCATAATTTTTGGCTCAGTCATGGCGTATGCGGAACGAATTTCACCACGCAGCAGTGGCTCTAGCCATGTTGCTTTTTGCTCTGGGGTGCCAACTCGTTCAATAACCTCCATATTGCCGGTATCAGGAGCAGAACAATTAAGACATTCTGACGCGAGTCTGTTTTTACCCAACTCATTTGCAATATAGGCGTAATCTAGATTCGATAGGCCTTCACCGGTTTCTGCATCAGGAAGAAAAAAATTCCATAGGCCGAGTTCTCGTGCTTTGGCTTTTGCCCCTTCGAGTAATTCAAGTTGGCCTTCGCCGTAGCCCCAATGTTCTGTACGACCTTCACCCAGGCGGTAGTACTCCTCGGTAATAGGGTCTACTTCTTCTCTAATAAATTTTTTAACTGCTTCGTATAGAGGACGAACGCCTTCGGACATCCGAAGATCTAGATCGTCCATGCTTGCTGACTTTAATGCTCCGCCAACCACAATGACACTCCTTCTATATAGGTATTAGGAGGGCCGGTTGTCATGGCCCACTCCGCAGGATCAATTAGCACTTTACCGGCTACATGCAGCGAGTTCATTTTCGTTTTGTTTCTAATCAAATTTAGTTTTGACCTAACCGTCGTTTGTAAGCTCAGAACGCTACTTCTAAAGGCTTTGGTAGCGATAGCTAGCGATGTGACGAAAGAAAGATTTTTTGCAATGAAAAGTATTCGCGTTGTTGGAGATGGCAAACTTGGTGGCGCATTGTGTAATGCGCTTTCAAAAATGTCATGGAGAATTGAACGACCTTTGGGGCGTGTTGATGATTTACAGAGCGCCGCACACGGTGTTGATGTTTTAGCAATTACTACCCCTGATGGATCTATAGCGAGTGTTGCCAGACAGATAGAACCGTCAGAGGAGACTTTAGTAATTCATCTGTCTGGGGCTTTGACCCTGGAAGTTTTGAGCCCTCACCCTCGTCGAGCTTCAATGCACCCATTTACATCAATTCCGAACCATGAGCTTGGGGCTCGGAGACTTCTAGACAAATGTTCGATGGCGGTCGCTGGCGATCGCGGTGTGCTAAAAATTGTTGAAGCGCTCAAAGCTAACTCATTTGAAATTAATGAAGATAATCGTGTCTTGTATCACGCTACTGCGTGCGTCGCAGCGAATCACGTAACACTGATTGCTGGTCAGATTGAACGCTTATCTGAATTGTGTGGGGTTCCTAAAGCTGCTTTCTTAAATATGGCGAAAGAAAGCATTGATAATGTACTTGAGATGGGAGCGGCCCATTCATTGACAGGACCTGCTTCGCGTGGTGATTTTGAGACAATAAACATGCATATCGATGTACTGCCGATCGAGGAGAAAGAGTTGTATGTGAGGCTGGCTGAAGCCACTGCAGAGCTTGCTGCTCACAGATATGTAGGCGGAAACAAATGCGATTGATTTCTTCGATTGAAGCAGTGCGTCGAGAAACTTTGTTAATGGCGTTGGAGCATAAACAAGTTGGCTTCGTGCCCACTATGGGGTCGTTACATGATGGGCATGGGTCATTAATAGAACGGGCTGTAAAAGACAATCATTTCGTTATTGCGAGTATTTTTGTAAATCCGCTTCAGTTTGGTGACGGCGAAGACCTTGATTCGTATCCCAGAAGTATAGAAAAAGATAAACAAATTGCTGAAAAAGCTGGTGTTGATGTTTTATTCGTACCAGAAGTAGAGGCGATGTATCCAAGTGAGATAGCGACAAAGGTTGTTGTGTCGAAGCTCTCACAGCTTTGGGAAGGCGCATCTCGGGAAGGGCACTTTGACGGGGTCGCTACGGTCGTGACAAAGCTCTTTGCAATAGTCGGTCCTTGCACGGCATATTTTGGAGAAAAAGATTTTCAACAACTTCAGATAATTCGCCAGATGGTAGTTGATCTAAATCTGCCAGTTGAGGTTGTTGGGGCTCCGACAGTAAGAGAAGCTGACGGTCTTGCAATGTCAAGCCGAAACGTTTATCTCTCCCCGGAAGAGCGTCTAGCCGCTCCAATATTGCGTGTTGCACTGGATGAAGGTCTAAATCTGGTGAGGCGGGGCGAGCGTGACGCCCTAGTTGTGATGGCCTTAATGAAAAAAATAGTCGAGAGCGAACCATTAGCTGTTCTTGATTATGTAGCCGCTGTGAACGCAAAGAGTCTAGAGATACCTGAGATATTGCATGCTGAAATTCGATTACTGGCTGCAGCGTATATAGGTAAAACAAGATTACTTGATAATGACGGTTTGACATTAACTGAATAAGGCTTCATTATTCATCTAGTGAACCCCAAGCCGGTAGCCATTTTGGCGCTGGACCGAAAGGAACACGGTGACGAAACTCACTGCTCCCGAAATACGTGCATATCGTGTGAAAGATGGTAAACCACCGCTGGTAATGGTTACGGCTTACGACGCGCCATCGGCGCGGATAGCTGAAGATGCCGGAGTCGATCTATTACTAGTTGGAGATTCTCTGGCGATGGTCATCCTCGGGTACGAGGACACGCTCCAAGTGACAGTGGAAGATATTGCCCACCATACCGCAGCGGTGGCTCGAACTCGCCCAAGTTCATTTGTCATTGCGGATCTACCCTGGATGAGTTACCACATTTCAACGTCTGAAACTCTCATGAACGCTGCGAAATTGATTCGTGCTGGGGCTCAAGCGGTGAAACTAGAAGGTGGGCGAAAACGACTAGAGATGGTTGAAGCTTTGGTATCGGCTGAGATTCCCGTTATGGGCCACATAGGCCTTACTCCTCAATCTGTCAACGTGATCGGCGGGTTTAGAGTGCAGGCTAAGAATCTCGAGGACACTGCTGTTCTAATAGAAGATGCTCAGCTACTCGAGAAAGCCGGAGTCTTCGCTATAGTCCTTGAAGGTGTTCCTGACGTAGCAGCAAGGCTCGTAACTGAGTCGATTGGTGTACCTACGATTGGGATTGGCGCTGGTCCGCACACAGATGGACAAGTGCTGGTATTCCATGACCTTGTTGGTTTAGAAAATGGGGTTCGTCCAAAATTTGTGAGACGGTATGCTGAGCTTGCTGAAGATGCGACTAAGGCAGTTAGTGCTTATGCCTCGGATGTTCGGTCCGGTTTGTTCCCAAACCAGTCGGAGACTTATCATGCGTCTTCAGCGGTTACTGAAGAAATTTCAATCTACGGAAGCAAACTAAACTTTTAAGGCGTAGAGACCATTCACTCTGGGTAAGTCCCGCTGCAGTTCTTGTACGTTCTGCAACACCAGAGCTGATCCAAGCAGCTGCTAAATACTATTAATCTTTCTGTTACTTGAGGTGACAGCCAAGCGCAGAACCGAACGAACTGATCGAATTTTAAATACGAAAAAGCTCACTCTCGATAGCTCCGTGCGATGCTTTCGTTCTTGCTTCCAACGACATCGGTGCCGGACCTCATCCTTATTACTGGGATCTCTATGACTGCCATCTTATAAATATGTATGTTGTCGAAATTAGTGACTCGTGTGGGTTACGCCGGCCTGATAAAGATACTGGTTTGTAGGTAAATAGAAACTTAATGCATATAACGCATTAGCCACTTTTCGGAAGTTGTTGAAGCAAGCACTGGCTTCGTGGGCCAATGAGCAAGAACAAAGAGTCTCTTCAATTGATAGAGGATTCTTCCCGATAGGGGAACCGGTCTCATCTTTTTAATTCTGAAAAGTTATAGTATCCACAGAACCGCGAACCTCTAAGGCTATTTTTGGTCTATGACTTGTTGTGCCCGAAGTACATGTGGAGCTTCCGCAGTTCTAAACCTTTGGTACAACTCGAAAAATTGCTCAGTCTGGATCACGGAAATGGATGCTGAATCTGGCGATGCTTTGGCTTTATGTCAAAAACACGTCGATAGTCTTAGGGTCCCAAGTGGTTGGAGTATGCATGATGAACGTGACGGAACAGCCAGATTGTGGACTGGCGTTGTCGGGGATAAACAAATAGCTAATATTTCGAAGAAACACGTCGTTCGAAAGCAGAGGACACAAAGCGGGAAAATTATTGAAATTGAAGAATTACAATTATTTCCAACATCAGAAACAGTTGACGATGTCTCAGCCCAGAGGGCCGTGATTACTTCGCAGCTAATTCCTGGGGCTGTAGTTTACGTCGAGAGCCAGTCGAGTGGGTTCGGAGAGGGTAGCCCTCTTCTAGAGAGAGCTTTCCGTTCTTCAATCTGATCCAGTAAAAATATTTTAAAGAAGTTTGGTAGGGCGCTGGTCGGTCAATATCAAACGACCTTTAAAGTTAAAGGTCGCTCGGAATCTAATTAAATTATCGTCCATAAGGACTAATTCAGGCCCGTCAGTAGCGAGGTAAAGCTCGCAGTTCAGTTCAATTTGTAAAGCAGGAATTATTTGTTGTAGTAGATCACGAATTTTGTGATGTCGGTCTTCCTCGATTAGATCTAAGTCGAATTCAACAAAATCTCCGGGCTCTGTGCCTATAGCCCTCATTTATTAAATTCTTCGGTGTGTCTGTAAATACCAGTTAAAATTGAGTTCCCTCTCGGATCGATTTGAAGGGAGAATGAATCAAGTAAAGTCTCTACGATCAGTAATCCGTTGCCGCTTTCTTTGAGTGAGGTGCATTGTGGTGCGATATCAAATGGTGGATTATTCGAGATGATATTAAATTTTACTCCATTTTTAATGTGATGGATTTGAATCACCTGAGGGCCGAATCCATGAATTATCCCATTAGTTAAAAGCTCTGTGACGATGAGTTCAAGATCTGTACTGCACCCAGGATGCTGTTTCAACCAAGTCCGCGCTCGTAATAAATCTAAAGGATTATCCTCACAGACAAAATAAGCACTTTGGAACATCGTTATCCAGATTGACAGAAGTGGTTGTGGCAGCAGAACAATTTGATGGAGCTTATAAGCTATATCTGTAATTTGTCTAGGGTTGTTTTGGTGTCTAGCTGAAGCGAAGATTCCCGATAAAAATCCAGGACATTGGGTTTACTTAACGGTGGCATACTCTGATCAAGGTACCGTTTAGGTGTGGACATCGTAATTCCGGTTTTAGGTTCCTTGCTTTTTGTTTATGTCATCTATTCAATGGGTCTGCGTATGATGGCCAGCTTTTCGCGTGAAGTTCCTCCGCCTCCGCCGTCTGGAGAACTCCGACGGGTGAAGCTGACCTACCGGTGTACTCTTTGTGGGACGGAAATACGGATGACCCGTTCCCCCAACCAAGTGCCTGAAGGGCCGCGTTGTTGTATGGAAGAAATGGAACTTATCAAAAATCACGATGATGACTAGGTTCGAAAGCCCGATCCACAGCTTATACACATCTTGGGGATTAATTACATAAATGTAGTTATAACACTTAGCGTGGCATTTATTCTCAGCGCCATCGGGTAGCTGTAAGAAGCCCAGTGAGCACGAAACCGAGACCTCCAAGAATCCATCTACTACTTGGACTGCCGGGTAACCAACTCATATAGTTCGAAAAAATGATGGCGACCCCAACTATCATAAACGCAAGAATCATCCAGCCAAACCAGGAAGGGCTTGGCAACTCTCCATCGGTGATTTGTGCCTCTGGATGAGGAGTCCCTGCGGGACGCGTGCCTTTAGGAGTTAGTCGACTTTTTGTGGGCCTTGACATGATCATCTATCATAGAGGGCGAAAAGCGGACGTTAAGTTATCGCAGTGAGTTACTGGAATTTAATTGCTTGGTTCCATTGTCATGAAACCATTATTTGTGTTTGGGTTCTCAGTATTTGGAGTAGATGGAGTAGATGGCAACGGAGCAGTTTGTGGCTCAGCAACTATTAAGATTACATCAGAACCGAGCAATAAACTTGTTCCAGGAGCCGGTTCAATCCCAATGACGTGACCAATTCGGGGATCGTCTACGGGTACCTCTCCTAAAACTCTTATGACTGAATATCCGAGATTTTCTATTGCTGATTCAACTGAATCGGCATCTGTGACACCTAAAATTTCAAGGCTTGGCACTAACCCAATTTCAGGTCCAGCTGAAATAATTAACTTAATAACGCTTCCACGTTCAATCGTCTCATTAGCTAGTGGCTCGGTACGGATTACATGATTTATAGGGAATTCAAGCGAAAACTCTTCTAAAATTTCATCCAGAAGGCCTTTTCGTGCAAGAGAGACCCGTGCATCTTCCAATTTTTGTCCTTCGACTTGTGGCACTATCACTTCTCCCTTCCCAACGGAAACTAAAAGAGTTATAAGTGATCCTTGGGGGCGTTTTTGTGTGCTGGGAACGTCTTGGCTAATCACGATTCCAATATCAAACTCATCCGTTTCTGTATCGATCCGGTTTACGGCAAAACCTGCAGCAAGTAGAAGCTGCTCTGCTTCATCGTAGTTAAGTCTTTCAACCGAAGGAATAGAGATGACATTCAATCCCTTTGATACAAAAAGTCGGATTGGGTTATCAGGATTGTTGGGATCCGCAAGTAACAATCCAGAACGTGGATCTTGTTGAAAGACCTGATTTTCGGGGGTGTCTTGGCGTTCTTGGAATTCGATTACTATGTTTTCAAATCCGGAGTTGGTTAATAATGCTTCCGCATCCTCCCAAAGTAAGCCAAGTAATTCCGGGACACGGAGTTTTAGCTCACTTGGGCTCTCTATCCCGAGACCATTTTGATTGTTATTCGATGATCGGTCAATTAACAGGAAAGAGAGGCCGCCAATGATTATTAAGGCGATCACGAGGAGAGTTATCCATATTGGCGTACCTGATTTGCGGTCGTTCCCGATCAAGGGTTTAGCTGATCGATTGGTATTAGCGCTTTCGGATGGAAGTTTATTTCCGCTAGCTGATACTGGTTGTTTTTGTACTTTAGCTTTTTCATTCTTGGGATTGATAGTCTCAGCGCCGTTCGATCCAAGTGCCATAGGCTGTTTAGTGGTTGGATCATCACTCTTTGATGGACGATAAGAAGTAGCTAAAACATGCTGACCTTCTCGAAAGCGTTTGAGATCACCTCTTAGATCTTCGGCTGAGGCATAGCGCTCCAATGGTTCTTTGACAAGACCGCGAAGGCAAATTGCTTCGAGTGGGTTTGGTATATCAATGTTTAGCTGTGAGGGTGGTTGCGGTACTTCCTGCACGTGCTTATAAGCTATGGATACAGGCGTCTCCCCAGTAAATGGTGGCCTCGTGGTTAGCATTTCGTATAGGACCACTGAAAGTGAATAGACGTCACTTCGTGGGTCTGCAGGCTGGCCTTGCGCTTGCTCAGGGGACAAATATGTTGCCGTCCCCATCACCGAGCCAGTTTGGGTCAAATCGTCGCCAGCGTTGCCTGTCAATGCTCGTGCAATACCAAAGTCCGTGACTTTAACTTGACCAGAAGCTGTGATCAACACATTGCCTGGTTTTATATCTCTGTGCACTACCCCATTACGGTGAGCAAATGTTAACGCCGAAGAAATATCAATTGCAATATCGGCTGCTCTGTCAGGGTGCAAGGGTCCTTCAGATCGAATAATTTCAGCGAGACTTCTACCTTCTACATATTCCATCACTATGTAGTAGGTGTTATTTTCTTGGCCCCAGTCATAGACCCCAACTACATTGGGTTGGTTAAGATTTGCAGCGGCCTGGGCTTCGCGTCGAAAACGTTCAACAAATGATGGGTCAGTCGCAAACTCTGGGAATAGGACTTTGACCGCTACGAGGCGATCTAAAAGCTGGTCTCGACCGAGAAATACTTCAGCCATACCGCCTCTAGCGATTCTTCGATACAACTCGTATCTGCCGCCTAATATGGGTCTTTCGGTATTGGACATGAGCTATTGGTAGTCCTTAGAGGGAAAGGATTAAGACGAATAAGTTCTAGGGTTTGTTAACGGTAGAGGTTGAAAGACGCAAAGACGCTTCAATAACGGCGCGAGCGATTGATCCCGCATTGGTTCCTTGGGTGTAAACACCTTCAGAACCTCCTTCCTCTACAAATACAGCAACAGCGACCTCGGGGTTGGTTACTGGAGCAAAAGCTATAACCCAATTATGAGTTGCAGAGCTATTTTCGACCCTCACGGTCCCTATTTTGGCCCCTACCTTGACTCCCTCAGTTTGAACAGACTGCCCGGTGCCGCGTTCAACTGAGTCTGAAAGTATGGCCATTAATTCTTCTGAAACGCTCTTTGTAATAGGTCTATCTAAAATTTGAGGTCGATAGTTTTTGAGAACTTCACCATCGTTGGTCGTGATTTTATTGATAATTCTCGGTGAAAAAAAAGTACCACCGTTTGCAATTGTTGACACAACTGATGCCATTTGGAGCGGGGTAGCAGATACGCCCCCCTTACCTATTCCAGATTGAGCTAAAAGTGAGAGGTTTGGCTCGTAGAATTCGGGTTGGTGAATAAATGATTTCGTGATATCGGGCAGATCAATAGTCAGTTCTGTGTTGAAGCCAAATGCCTCTGCCGTATCTACGAGAATAGTTGGTCCCAATGAAATAGCCATTTGAGCAAACCCTGTGTTGCACGATTCCTCGAGCATTTCATAAATTGTTCCACCGCATATTTTACCATCTACGTTGGTAATTGGTGAGTTTGTTTGGGGAGCGACGTAGTAACCGACTTGCGGATAAATAGGCCTATCTTTGATAATGGTCATGTCAGATAAGCCAGCAGAAGCTGTTATAACGCTAAATATTGGACCGGGTGGGTAGCTTTCTTGATAGGCCTTTGACCGGATTGGGTTTTGAGTATCACTGAGTAAGTCATCGCGAAAATCATCTACTCTGTTCAAGTCATGTGATGAAAAACTATTCGGATCATAAGAGGGGTTTGACCATAGAGCTAAAATGGCTCCATCTTGCGGGTTCATCGCAACAACTGCACCCAAACGATTACCAAGTGCTGCTCTTGCAACAAGTTGCACGTCATGCCTAAGAGTCAGCTCCAAATTTGCAGTGCGGTTTCGATTTAGAAATAAGTCAGAAGCGTTCTGAACTCTGACCTCTATTTCAGTGCCAGATAAATAACTGTTGTAGAGGCGTTCTAACCCACTTGCACCATATTCAAAAGATATGAAGCCTGTTATATGGGCATAGAGATTGTCAAAAGGATATTGTCTCAATCGCTTCAGATCTCCGGGGGTGCTGATTGTTTCAGCGATAATTTCGTCGTCTGCCGTTCTTATGACACCTCGCGGTTCCGTAAAAGTCATTGAGATAGATCGAGTGTTACTGGGATCTGATTTGTATTCTTTTGCTCGAATCAGTTGAGTCAAATTTAACTGAGCGAATAACATGAGAAAAATTGTCATGAATACGATTGTCAATTTGGCGATTTGTCGATTCATATGGATCTTTTGCTATTAGTTGCTGAGGAAGAATAGGGGTTGATTAACCTTGTGGTTTGTGAGATTTTGAGCAATATCCCAAAAATTATATAATTGAAGACCAAACTGGAAGGGCCATAGGCCAGGAATGGAATCTGCAGCTCAGTTAATGGCGACAGTCTTAAAACACCGGCAATAACTATTGCTGCCTGCGCTCCTATGACAGTAGTGAGACCTGCAGCAAGTAATGTTTCGAATGCGCTATGAGCTCGAATCGCGATTCTGAAACCAAGTCCAACTATCAACAGGTACGAGATAAGGATAGCTGTAGCTCCCATCAGGCCTAGTTCTTCGCCGAGGACAGCAAAAATAAAGTCAGTTTCGGCTTCTGGGATTCTTTGTGGGCTTCCGACTCCAGGTCCTGTCCCAGTTAGCCCACCGCTTGCAATGGCAAAAGTTGATTGCAATATTTGATACCCGGCGTCGGCGTTATGATCCCAGGGACTGAGCCACACGCTTAGCTTGCCTTGCAGAGAGTTAGAGACACTAAAACACACGATTGCTCCAACTGTGTAAAATAGTGTGCCGAAAGTTAGATAAATGAGTCGATCAGTAGCTACCCAAAGCAAGACGGTAGATACGAAGAAAAAAATTAGTGAAAACCCAGGGTCTTGGTACACAATCAATATTAATAAGCTAAGAAAGGAGCTGGTTCCTAGAGGCCTCAGATGTCTAATTTTTGGCAGAGCGAAGGTACTGAAACTTTTGCCTCCAAGAGTTAATAGCTCTCGGTTCTCTATTAGGTAGGATGCAAAAAAAATAGGTAATAGAACTTTGGCTAGTTCGGCTGGTTGAATCGAGAATTCTCCTAGCTGAATCCACAATTTCTTTCTTCCTAGGCCATTATCGATGTATGGAAGGAGTGGGAGTATTAGCGAACCTAATCCAATAACCCCGAATAAAACTTTGTGTCGTTTCAATGAAAGGACATTGCGATCGCAAAAAATTGTCAACACGAAGGCAGACATTGCGACACCAGTCCATATTGCTTGGTTGCTGGCAAGGCCAGAATCCAGTCGGACTATAAAAACGTATCCTATGCCATTCAGTAAACCCGCAATTGGGAAAAGAATCCCGTCAGCTGTTGGGATGAGAAGGCGAATAGCGGCATGACCAATAGCCAATAATCCTAAAATAATTAGTAAGAATGGCAGGACATTTGCTGGAATCGAACTTTGGTCTCCGCGGGCAGATAATGCATAGAGCGAGCAAATAATTAAACCAACCAAAAAAAGGAGAGTCAGCTCAATGACTCTTTGTCTGTGCACGTTAGCTTTCCTCTAAATTTTTTACATCACTCGGGTCGAAACCGATGGTTCTTTTTAGACGAAGAAATAATTTGCTAATTAATCTGTTGCGTTTATTTTCAGAGATTAGAGAATTTGATTGCTCTTCATTAACCAGTGTGTCCTCACCAAACTCACTTGTTTGAATATTTTCAATATTGACGTTTATCACTATAACGGTGGTGTTATCTCGACCTCCATGTATGTTTGCAGCTCGTACTAGAGCTCTAGCAGCGTTACTCGCTAGTGGATTTTGAAGGAGATGTTTCATGAGGTCAATATCCGAAAGCTCATTTGTTAAGCCATCGCTGCAAAGTATAAAACGGTCGCCCTCCTTTGGGGTCAGGCGCCAACTATCAACTTGAACTTCGCTATGCACCCCGATAGCTCGGGTCAACATATTGCGATAGGGATGTGTGGCAGCGTCGGCTTCAGTTATTTCTTCCCGTCGAACTAATTCAGCTACATAACTGTGATCCAGGGTTAGTTGTTCAAACTCCGCACCATTAAATCGGTAAATTCGGGAATCACCCACATTAGCTATGGCAAAGTGGCGCGAATCAGAGGCACCTAAAACCGCTATTGCCGTGAGTGTTGTTCCCATTCCATGAAGATTGGGCTCAGTTAAAGCTGTTTGATGTACAACTCGGTTTGCCTCGACGAATGCTGACTCAAAGTTTTCGAGGGAGTCATGTTTAGCGCTAGATAATGTTCGCACTGCAATATTTGCGGCTACTTCTCCGCCTTGGTGACCGCCCATTCCGTCAGCTACGGCGAACAGACCAGAATCTGTGTGCATTGCATCTTGATTAGTGGATCTGATGCGGCCTTGATCGGTGGCGGCGCCCCAGCTGAGGCTTAGACGCCGTTTCCCTGATTCGTTCAAGACATCACCTCAAAGACCGTTGAGCCAACTTGGATCTGGTCACCTAGTTTCAAGGCGATAACTGTGTTTACTTTTTGGCGGTTTAAGTATGTGCCATTAGTTGAACCGAGGTCTTCGATAAGAAGACGCTCTTCTTGGCGAAAAATTCGCGCGTGAAGTTGCGAGGCATACGTATCATCAATAGTGAGCTGACATCCGGCTGCCCTTCCAATAGTTAATTCTTGGTCTAGCTGATGGCGCGTTCCTCTTTGAGTTTCTGGGGTCCTAACTATCAAGGCGTTGGGGTTTTTGGGGTGCTTTGAATTAAAAAGCTTTTTGTGCGTTAACTCCGCAGATGGCCTTACTCCTTCCCAAATAGCTCTTAAGACCCGAAAAAAAAATAAGTAAATGAGAAGTAGTAAACAAATAGTTAAGAGTTGTATTAGCTGAGGAGACATATATTCAACTCACTTCAAGACGGAGTTGATGTTCACCAATCATTATGATGTCGCCATCAATTAAGCGTTGGCTGTCGACTGCAATTCCATTAAGAAGAGTTCCGTTAGTAGAGCCAAGATCGACTAAAAATAGACCTTGATCATCTAAACGTATTTCTGCATGGTGCCGGCTTACGTTTGATCCTTGAAGAATAATTCCACATTCATCTGCGCGTCCTAATAGCTGAGGAACTTTAATTTTTATTCTCGTTCCCTCTGCAGCTATTAGGTAACCCTTTTCCGCTGACGATCTTTGTCGGTATTCGCCTGACATTTCGAACTTACCTAACCGAAAATTAGGATTCGTAACGAAAGCAACTGAGACAGGACCAGAAAATCTATAGTTGTTTATTTTTACGTGATCACGCATTACTTCGATAATTTCTCTCCGAAGTGTTTCTTCGATAGGAGTGAACCTATGCCTATCTTCATGGGCAAGAGCATAAGTGAGATGATTGGGCACAATCATATATCCTCGTGTATCGACTGTTCTGCCCTCATCGAGAAGTTGACCGACTTGGCGCCCTAATTCGACAGGTCGCAAATTGGACCTAAAGAAGCGAGAAAAAATTTTGCCGGCAGTGTGGTTTAGCCGACGAAAAAAAGGTCTTACTCTCATCGTGTCACTGAGTCTAGGGCTAGCGGAGTCTGTGTGTTGTTGAGTAGTGGAAAGAGTGCTAAGAATATGAACGTTGCGGAACCTGTTAAATGTGCAGTTAACCTAACGGAACTCACTAGCGCGAGTGGCGGAATTGGCAGACGCGCAGGCTTCAGGTGCCTGTGCCCGTAAGGGTGTGAGGGTTCAAGTCCCTCCTCGCGCACCAGAAATAAATCAGAAGCGCACCAGAGGGTAGGTACAACTTTCATGGCTCGAAATGAACGTAAAGCTAAGACTCGTACTTTTTCGGATGAAGAATTGACAGCGGCATTATCTCGATTTAACCGAGGGGTTTCAGATACCCGCGAATATGAACGTTCGAGAAAAGCTATTGCAAAAGCGGAAAAAGTTCGCAACGATGCTGCTGCAGAAGTAAAACGGCTCCTTGATATGGATGTATCGGCCCAAGAACGAGAGGCCGCAGAAAATAGTTATCGGGAAGCTCTGCAAACTTTGCAGAGCTTAAGTAACTCGGGTGATGCATTACCAATTGACACAGATGGTGAAGTTACCGATGCCGACGAGAGTAAGAATCTGGCTGATGTGCCCGAGATAATTGAAGAAACTAGGTAAGAGGAAGAGTTTGCTCTCCCCAGGAACCCTCTAACTGTAATAAAAATTGCTTGGTGGCAATGCCTGCTGCAAAACCTGTTAGTGAGCCGTTAGCTCCAATAACCCGATGACAAGGTAAAACTATGGAAATAGGATTCCGGCCGTTGGCAGATCCGACTGCTCTGGTAGCAGTCGGTCGATTAATTGAATCTGCTTGTTGTTGGTAAGTAATAGTTTTTCCATAAGGAATATTTGCTAATGACAACCACGTCGCGACCTGGAATTCTGTCCCTCGTAGGTCTAGCGGAACATCAAATTCTTTTCTTTCACCCTGGAAATATTGTGTTATTTGTTCAGAAGTGGTTCTCAGAATCGGGTGGTGACTACTACTTTCACAAGTAGACGGGAGTTTTACGCGACTGAGATCATTTGGCCAGAGCACCGCTCGTAGACCAGTCTTGCTGGATATTAGTCGAAGTTGACCAACAGGGCTTTCCAAAAAGAGCTGGTAGAGCTGTTCGGTCATAGAGTATTAAGCATAGTCGTATGAGATGAGCGGTATCATTTTGACGGCTTTAGTTTTTGAGTGGTTAGAGCAACGAGTGTTTCCATTGATTTAGGTATGTTACCTCAGCCGCTTTTTTTCGTGGGGCTGGACTGAAACTATCTCCTGTATAAAAAGCCACTGGTAGTAAAGCACACTGCGTAACCGAGTTTGGTATTCCAAGTAGCTTGGCGATGATTTCTTCATGAGCAAGATGAAAAGTTGTCCAAGCAGAACCTAAGCCTCGAGCTCTTGCAGCTAATTGAAAGCTCCAGACACTAGGAAGAACGGATCCAAAATATCCAGCAACTGATCCAGCCTCGTCTTCTCTGACCGGAGGTCTATCGAGTCTTAGTGGAATAACCATGGCTGGTACTTTGTGCATGTTCTCTATAAGGTAAATAGAAGAATCAATTACTTTCGCAGTTCGTGAATCCGCGCGCGCTCCTTGGTTTGCCTGCAGATATGGCAGGCCGACAGACCTATATGCTTTGGCTATTTCATTCTTTAACTCTGAGTCTGTAACGATAATCCATCTGTTTCTCTCTAAGTTGCCCCCGACTGGTGCGTGACCGGCGATTTCTATGCATTCCAGTAGAAGTTCATTTGGTACTGATTGCTCTAAGTTCAGTCTTTTGCGAACCTGTTTTGTTGTTGTCAATAACCGGTTAATTTCATTGAGATCAAAATCGGTCATTTAAACGAAGGTATCCCAGTGATTTCCTGGCCGAGGATAAGTCCATGGATCTCTTCGGTGCCTTCATAAGTCATCACTGATTCCATGTTGTTTGCATGACGCATAGGAGAATATTCAGTGCTGACTCCGTTAGCGCCCATCATTGCTCTTGCTGTGCGAGCTGCATCGATAGCCACCCTGCAGTTATGTCGCTTTGCCATGGATATGTGAAATGGGCGAAGAGTATTAGCTTCTTTTAGTTGACCGAGGCGAGTCGCTTGAAGATTTGCGTTAGTCATTTGAGTGAGCATGTCCGCGAACTTGATTTGATTGATCTGAAAACTTGCAAGTGGTTTCCCGAACTGTGGCCTATCCAGCTGGTATTCAAGTGCTGCTCTGTAACAGCTTCGGGCGACCCCGACTGCTCCATAAGCTATTCCATATCTAGCTTCGCTTAAACAACTGAGAGGAGCACCAATACTCATCGCGTCGGGCAATCTCATACTTTCCGGAACTTCCACGTCGGTCATATAAAATTCTCCGGTTATTGATGCCCGAAGAGAAAGTTTGTTTTCTATCTTTCTAGCTTCGAATCCTGGTGAGTCAGTCGGGACTAGAAATCCTCTGAAACCCTCGGCAGTGTTTGCCCAAACAATTGCTAACTGAGCGATGCCGGCATTAGTAATCCAACGTTTAGCACCATTGAGAACCCATTTATTTCCAACCTTGACTGCTCTTGTCGTCATCGATGAGGGGTCTGAACCATGATCAGGTTCGGTGAGTCCGAAGCATCCAATTATTTCCCCACTTGCCATGCGTGGGAGCCATTGTTGCTTCTGTTCTTCCGAGCCGTATTTCCATATTGGGAACATGCAGAGCGATCCCTGGACTGATACAAAGCTTCGAAGGCCACTGTCGCCTGATTCAAGTTCTCGGCAAGCAATACCATAGGCAGAAGCAGAGGCACCGGCGCAACCGTAACCGTCGAGGTGCATCCCGAGCAAACCCATATCGGCGATGGTTGGGACAAGTTCCATAGGAAAAGTGCCAGCTTCGAAGTGTTCTGCGACAATGGGTGTAAATTCATTTTCGACAAAGCGTGAGACAGTATCTCGAATCATTATCTCGTCATCGCCGAGTGTTGAATCGAGGTCATAGAAATCAGAAAGATCAGCCATACGATAAGTATTCCAAGTATCTGGTTGCGATCAAAGTTGAGTGCTTAGAACCTTTTGCATAAGGCTACTACTTTGTTGCAATTGGTCGCTGTTCATCACGACTCCACTGAGACCAAGAACCTGCATACAGCCGAGCTTTTCCTAGACCAGCGTATTCAATTGCCAAGAGGTTGTTGCAAGCACTTACACCAGAGCCGCAATAAACAAGGGCGCTATTTTGGTCTGAGATCCCGATTTCTGTGAAACGAGAATAAAGTTCTGCCGGTGACAGAAACTTTCCGTCATCACTCGTGTTATCGCCAAAGGGTGCATTGACAGCCCCTGGTATGTGACCCGCTCTGGGATCTACGGGTTCGTTCTTTCCAGAAAATCTATCTGATGTTCTCGAATCGATGAGTACATCGACCTCGTTCGAACCGGCGGCAGCTGCATCATCGGCTGTCGCTAAAAACTCAGACGGCCATTCGATAATGGGTCGAAAAACTGGAAGACGACGAAAACCGCCAGTCTGCAACTGATGCGGGTATTTCGTAATCCCACCGTCTAGTAGCGCTGCATCACAGCCCAAAATTCGAAGCATCCAGACAAGTCGTCCTGCTGACATCCCATTTGTGTCATCGTAAGCAACCACGGTGTCTGAATCCTTAATTCCGAGCGAGCCCATGCTCATAGCAAACGATGCAGCTGCTGGCATTGGGTGTCTTCCGCCATTGATTGTGGGCAATGTCGCTAAATGTTCGTCAAGGTCAACGTAGATGGCCCCAGGTAGATGACCGTTAAAGTAAGCATCGCGTCCGGGGGTTCGATCTAAGTACCAACGGACATCGCACAAAATAATGTCTGGGCGGTTTGCTAGAACTTCCGCTCCGATGATGGGGGGAAGCATCGAGTGGCTAGTCATTGGCTGAACATTGTCAACCATTGTTGCTCAGAACTTGGCTTAAATACATAATTAAGTTCTCGAGTCATGCCCATTGTTGCCGAAGAATGGAATGAATATCGATGGCCAGGAAAAAGAACTGTGTCGTCGGGAACTTTAGAGAGTGTGTGGTGAAGGGAATGGAACATGGCTGAAGGGTCGCTTCCGGGCAGATCTGTCCGTCCGCAGCCTTCTAAAAAAAGTGTATCCCCAGCTACTAGAGTCCCTTCGACTAAAAAACATTGGCTACCTGGTGTGTGACCTGGCGTGTGAATTAGATCGATTGGAATCTCTCCGACCATTATGCGGTCACCAGGGCTATGAATAATGAGGTCAGTATCGCTGACGTCGGTTACTTTTTTTATTAACTGTGCTTCCGTTGCTTGAACGTGAATTTTTACGCCTTGTAGTTCTAGCAGTTCCCGAATACCTTCAATAGAGTGGCCCATCATTGACCCTCCAACATGGTCAGGGTGGTAATGAGTAGCTAGAACACCAGATAATCTCATCTCATCATTGGCGAGGACATCGAGTAAGTCTGCAACACCGTAAGCCGGATCTACAGCCACGGCATCTCCAGTTTCGCGATCTCCTATTAGATATACAAAGTTCGCCATTTGCTCTGCAAGTTCATTATCGGCAGCGAAATCTCGGCCGGAGCGTAGCTGACGAAAGTAAAAACGGTCCGTTGACATACATGTCAGAATACCGTTGGTTCGGAAACTCGTCGTCTTGAATGAGACTCTTTCTTGATTAAGAGGGCATTATGGGAGCAATGGACCTTTTC
>CAJQGN010000149.1 GCA_905477545.1 uncultured Acidimicrobiales bacterium
AGCGCTGAATAGTCGCTACAACGGTGAAGTTGTACAAGTAACCTCTGTAAATCAGAACACAGGATATGAATTTGTGGTTACGTGCGATGATCTGCCAGTTCCTCCGGGAGCGCCGATTCGACGATACGTGACGCATGTGGATGCCGTGTCTTCGGAATGGTCTGTAGTGGCGGCTCGACATTTACTCCCGGAAGCATTGCGGAGAGGAACGCAGAGGCCCGTCGTCGCTCCATTGCCCGTAGAGTCAAAAAAAAACTGCTCGCAAAGTGGCGCTACGGTTGCAGTGCTCAGCGGTAAATGGGCAAGCGAAATATCGATCCGTTTAAGATCACATGGCATTGAGAGCGAAGAGGTTGCTGAGTCGGGTGCTTCTTCGCTAGTAATCGATGCGTCCTCAGAAGGATCAGGCATCCGTCGAATAAGACTCCCAATGGCTAATGAGATACCAGTGGTCGGTTTGATCTCAAATCCGTGCGCTGCGGACACAATTCGTCATCGGTCGAATGGGATACTAGGGAACCATGCCGAAGAAATAGTTACACTTGTTAGCGAGTTACTCAAAAATAAGCCTGAGCTCAAACGATTGGGCTTTGAAGCAAGAGCTACTGTAGCGGAGGCTTCATGGGAACGTGTTGCCAGAGCTTTGCTGCAACAAGGAAGAGTTGGCTATCCCAAGCTAGAGCAGCTGGGCGGTGAAGTTAAATACCATCGTTGGGTAGAGCGACTCGGCCACGCTGCAGAATGGAAGAATGGGGTCTTACTGGAAAATGTTGAAGGATTAGCTATGCGACAACTGAGCGGCGGCCGACAAATCGGGTTAAAAATGGGAGATGGTCTAAGGAAAAAAATGTTAGAAAGACTGATCGGCAAAGCCGACTCTAATTAGCTCGCCATTTGGGCTACCTTGCGAAGTAATGAATCGTGCTCGTTTAAGAAGAAAGCGACTAATTAGCGAACGGCTTGTTCTTCTCTTTCTAGGTTCGTTAACTTTTGTAGCAGCGTTAGCGACAACAATAATTGGATTGTCTGTCTGGAAGCTAAGTAACGTTGACCGACTGGTTCTCCATGCGTCTTTGACTGCAGCTCAACCACGCCGGGTAACCGCCGATGATGTAATAATCCCAAACAATCAGATCGTTACAGGAAGTAATGAACAGGAAACAACGCAAGAGAAACGAGAATCAGATGAGTTTGTTGCATCTTGGACAGGACGAGAATCACAAAATTATCTGCTAGTTGGCTCCGATAGCGTCGAGGGCATTAGGAAAGGCGACACGATCCTCTCTGGGCGAGAAGGATCGCTGGAAAATCACCTAGCAGATACAATAATGATCCTTCGACTGCGCGACGATGGAACAGCTGCAGTAGTTTCCGTGCCCAGAGATTTACTTGTTGTCATAGCAGGATCTGAAGAAGTGGCAAAAATAAACTCTGCCTACAATCTTGATCTAGACAACGAAGACAGAGCAGCACGACTAATCGAAACTGTTGAAAACCATTTCAACATAGGGCTCCAACATTTCGTTGAAATTGATCTCGACGGCTTCAGGAAACTGGTTGATTCAATTGGAGGAGTAGACGTCTGCTTTGAAAGGCCAACTCGAGATCGCAACGTAAATGATAGTGGCAACCAAAATCAAGGGGGCACAGGTTTCGCCGTCAACGCAGGAAAGCACAGATTACAAGGCGAAGAGGCTTTAGCATTCGTTCGAAGCCGCAGGCTTCTAAGCCAAAATGATGCTGGAACTTGGGAGCGGATAGGAGTTTGGAATGATTTAGAAAGAAATAGTCGCCAACAACAGTTCCTCTTTGACGCCCTTCAACAAGCTATTAAAAAGATCTCAAGAAGCCCGACTGCGCTCTGGAGCGCCCTAAACATTTTTTCTGCAAATGTAAAAACATCAAATACTTTTAGTGTATTTGACGACGGAGTTGCCCTCTCTCGGCGCTTCGGAACCGTGGATCTTAAGCGTGACCTAGAGCGTTATACGCTGCAGTTTGAAGATATCAATAGTGACGGAATCCAAGGGTTAAGTCTCAAAAAAAATAGTCACAACTCACGAGTCATCGATGTATTTGATGGAGTCCGGTGGGGTGCAGTCACCGAAAATAGAGTTTTTGTAACTGTAGAAGGCTTCGAGGCTACCGAATTAGCTGAAACGTTATCTGAAATAGGATTTCAGTCGGACACAGCAAACGGCTATGCGGGCGTGGCATCACGAGTTTTGTATGGCCCCGGGGGAGAAAAGGCTGCGGCACTGCTGGCAAGTCATTTCGTAGCTGGTGTTGATATGGTCTTTAAGTCTGATCTATCCGGTAACAAACTAAAGCTTGAAGTAGGTCAGAAACTACCGGAATTGGTGCAACGTTATAGAAAAGTTTCCTTGCCAGAGCCAACTAAATACGAAGACGTAATGGCGCAACAAATCCTGCTCGCTCCGGTGCCTGAAGTACTTGGTTTGTGTGGAAATAACTAGATATGAGAAAGTTCGGATATCAACTACTATGTCAATAGTGAGTCAAACATCGTCGAGAACTGTAACCAAGTCTATCCGGCTGCGATCAACTGAAATAGTTAGAGAACTATGCCAAAGCAAATAACAATTATTGGAACTGGATATGTTGGGCTTACGACGGGCGCATGTATGGCTTATCTTGGTCACCAAGTGGTTTGCATTGACACAAACGTAGAAAAAATAGCTGAACTGAAATCTGGAATATGTCCGATTTACGAAAAAGGGCTTCCCGAATTATTGTCTATGGGGTTGGAGACAGAGCGTCTGTCATTTTCGGCGACCGCTGATCTGGATCTACTTCAAAATGAATTTATTTTCCTTTGTTTACCGACTCCCCAAGCTGAAGATGGCAGAGCTGAACTGGCAGCTATCTACGAAGTAGCAGAAAGTGTGAAATCCTCTTTAAGTTCTAAAGCGATCGTGGTAAATAAGTCGACTGTTCCAGTAGGGACAAGCAAGGTGCTCTCAGAAATAATAGGAAGGGAGGATGTAGAGGTTGTCTCAAATCCTGAGTTCTTACGCGAGGGATCAGCTATCGAAGATTTCCTAAAGCCGGATCGAATAATAATCGGAGCGGACGCGATGGAAGCTAGCGACAGGGTAGCCGAACTTTATTCAAATTTGGAATCGCCGATCATTCAAGTCGATTGTGCATCTGCGGAAACAGTTAAGTATGCGACAAACTCGTTTCTTGCTATGAAGGTATCTTTTGTGAACGCGTTAGCAGCAGTTTGCGAGTTAGTTGGAGCGGACATAGATTCGGTTGCCAAAGGTCTTGGGACAGATAACCGTGTAGGTTCGAAGTTTTTGCAGCCTGGACCTGGATGGGGAGGTTCTTGTTTCCCCAAGGATATGCAAGCGCTAGTGAAGCTAGCATCAGATTCAGGCTACAAATTTGAGCTTTTAGAAGCTGTGGTAGACGCGAACGCTCAGCAATTTGAACGAATAGCAGAGAAAGTAAAAAAAGCTGTTGGCAAACCGCTTCGAGGAGTGCACGTGGCTGTCCTGGGTTTGACATTTAAGGCTGGGACAGACGATGTCCGGAACTCTCCTGCCATTGCCGTTTCGCAACTATTATTGGAACTCGGCGCTCAATTAAACTTTTATGACCCGTTAGTCAAATCGCTTCCAAAAGGGTTATCAGATGGCATTGTTTATGATTCAGCAGAGAGCGCAGTTGCGAATACTGAAGTGATCGTCATATTGACAGAATGGCCAGAGTTTAGAGATTTGGACTGGGTCAAATTTCAACGAATTGCGAAGGAACCCAAGATAGTCGATGCCCGAAATTTACTAGATCCGCGTAGCTTAAGAGACATAGGTTTTGATTACACGAGCCTGGGACGCAAATAAGTGAGCTTAAACGCTAGAGAAGAACTGGTGTCTTTTCTCGGGAGTGCATAAAGCTGTGGTCGCTGAGATACGCGTGTTGATGACCGTTGAAGCCGCATGGCACCGAGTCCCCGGAGGGACTGCTCGAGCAGCTCTCGATTTGGCTTCAGCGCTTGACGAGAGGCCTGATATTCATGTTCAGGGACTCGCAGCAATGCACCGAAAAAAAGCACTGAGGGACTGGCGTCCCTCAATTAATGTGGCGTATCACAGGCTCCCACGTCTACTTTTGTATGAATCATGGTCCAGGTCGCAGTGGCCGAAAGTAAAGTGTTCAAATAGCGCAGACCTTATTCACTCGACAACGATTATCACCCCACCTGCAAGCTCCATTCCGTTGGTTGTCAACGTGCATGATTTGGCGTTTAGAAAATTCCCCGATCGTTTTCCAAAACGTGCGCGTCGACTATTCGAACGATCGTGGAAAAGGGTACTGGAAAGAGCTGACGCTGTTCTTTCTCCGTCGAAAGCAACGTCAGATGACCTTAGAGCGGAGGGTCTCGACAGTGGCAAATTACACCTAGTTCCTCTTGGACATAACCACATAAAAGTAAGCAAAATGGTGCAAGACTCAACATCTAAAAAATTCGGTATTGGGGAGCAATTCATTTTGGGCGCTGGAACCTTAGAACCCAGAAAAAATATTCCAAGACTGCTGAAGGCATTTGAAAAAATAGTTCATGAGACAGAATCACAGTTAGTGCTTGCCGGGCCAATTGGGTGGGGTGTCTCTCTTAGCCAGCTGCTTGAGTCGGTACCAAAAGGAACACAGGATAAAATAATAGTGACTGGGGCTGTTACTCGAGAAGAGCTAGCGGCCTTGTATTCCAGAGCAAATGCATTTTGCTATCCCAGTTTGTTAGAAGGCTTCGGTCTCCCAGTTCTAGAAGCGATGTCCTATGGCACACCCGTAGTGACTTCTAAAGACCGATCGACAGAAGAGGTCGCTGGAGTCGCAGCGCTGACAGTAGATCCGTTATCAGTTGATGAAATAGCAGAGGCCTTAAAGCTCGTGCTAACTGATGCGTCGGTTGCGAAAGAGCTAGGTGAGCTCGGAAGAGAGCGGGGAAAACTGTTCACGTGGAAAGCAGCAGCAGCTAAAACAGTTGAGGTTTATAGGAGTCTTCTATGACCGATGTGAGCATAAACCTTATGTGGCTTCGACCCGGATTGACTGGAGGGTCAGAGAATTTCGCAATCAATTTGCTCAAAGCCATAGCAGAAAACAAGTCGCCAATTCGTATCGAAATTGTTGCCCCAATAAACGTTTTTGAGGCTTATCCATTTCTGTCCAC
Organism: uncultured Acidimicrobiales bacterium; assembly: GCA_905477545.1. Classification (GTDB taxonomy): domain Bacteria; phylum Actinomycetota; class Acidimicrobiia; order Acidimicrobiales; family Poriferisodalaceae; genus UBA9040. Next base: position 5,204 of record CAJQGN010000149.1, read on the forward strand.
TGAATTTGAAACCAAGGTTACGAAAGTCCAGTCGAACCGCGTCAGACGAGTTATCGCAGAGAATTTAATGTTTAGAAATCACAAGTCAAGTTCGATGGTTCACCATATGGGAGGTACTGCTGCAAGAACTCCTAGCGACATAAAGTCAGTAACAACAATCTATGATCTTCAGTTTTTGGAATACCCAGAAAACTTTTCAGTTCCTAAAAAACTTTTCTTAAGTAAGGCGGTTCCTGCCGCAATCAAAGGCAGCAATGTTATTTGTGTCACAAGCAAATTTGTGGCGGAGTCTGTTATAGACCGCTTTGATATTCCCGAAAGCTCTATAAGAATTATAAAGCCCTCAATTACTGCTCCAGAAAGTGTCACAGGAAGCAGCGGAATTAAGACGCCATTTGTTCTGTTCCCTGCCGTAACTTGGCCACACAAAGGCCACAAATTTTTAATTAAGGTAATGGAGTTAGCCGAGCCAGATGTAACGCTCGTTCTGACAGGCGGTAGAGGCCGGGCCCATTCCGAAGTGATGCAGTGTATTAGTAAGTCGAATGCCACGAATCGGATCGTGCACTTAGGAAGCGTCGCTTCAACAAAGCTCGAAGCTCTCTATGCAGACGCCCTTGCGCTTGTCTTTCCTTCAGAATACGAAGGTTTCGGCCAGCCGCTTGTTGAAGCGATGGCACGTGGCTGCCCGGTCATATCGAGCGATGGGGGCGCAATCCCGGAAATAGTCGGAGATGGGGGGGTAACTCTTCCCAAAGATGAGTTAATCTGGGCAGAAGAAATTTCTCAGCTAAAAAACAAATCACACCGCGAAAATCTGCGAAAAAGAGGTTTATCGCGATCTAAGCAATTCACTTCCACTGAGGCGGCAGCTAGCCAAGTAGCCGTTTACAACTCCATGATTGCTCTTTAAGGCTTGGGTATGCGAGTTCTTGTTTTATGTCCGCACTTTGAACCAGATACTGCGCCTACAGGCCATGTGATGACGCGACTCGTCGAAGAGTTGGGAAAGCGAGAACATGACGTCAACGTGATCACATCTTTACCTTGGTACAAAACTCATTCGGTTGACTCAGAATGGACTGGCCGCTTGGTTAGGAAACACGCTACGTCGTGGGGTTCAATTACCAGACTGCATCCGATGACTTCGGCAAAAAAAAACAATCTAGTAGCGCGAGCTCTCGCATTCGGAATGTTCAGCATGCTCTCGGCGCTCGCAGGAGTCGCTCGGAAGCGATGTGATGTGATTCTGGTTATGAGTCCACCTCTTACACTTGGGCTGGCTGGTTGGCTGGTTGCCTTGCGACACCGAGCTCCGTTGGTGCTCAACGTTCAAGATATTCACCCAGAGGCAGCTGTGGCAACAGGGTCTATTACTAACCCCCAAATTATCTCAATGCTTGAAGCGCTAGAGTCACTTAGCTATAAAAAAGCTGATGCTATTACCGCACTTTCTGATGATCTCCGCCTAAACATAGCTAACCGAATTGAATACCCGGACAAGGTGAGAGTCATCCCAAACTTCGTTGACACTGATTGGATATATCCAGACTCCAAGTTCAATAATTACCGAATGGCATTAGGACTGACCGATGAAGTAGTGATCATGTACGCAGGTAATCTGGGCTATTCGCAGCCTATAGAAATTGTCATTGATACAGCTCGGGCATTGCAGGACCGTCAAGAGATAGTTTTTGTAATTAACGGAGAAGGAAGTCGACGAGTAGAACTTGAGGCGAAAGCCGCAGGACTCAAAAATATGCGATTTGTGGATTTCTCATCTTATGAAGATCTCAATGAAGTACTCGCCGCTGCGGATATTCATCTTATTTTGTTGAAACCGGGATTAGGAACTGCGAGTGTGCCATCGAAGTTGTATTCGATTTTGGCTGCTGGACGACCAGTGCTTGCAAGCGTGGACATTGGCACCGAGATAGATCTTGTCGTATCTAGAAGTGGCGCGGGTCGGAGCGTCTCATCCAGCGATAATGGTTTGTTTGTAGAAACTTTGATAGCTCTGGCTGATGATCAGGTCGGCCGTGACGCTGCTGGCAAAGCAGGAAGAAAGTTTGCTGAGGAATGGTTATCGGCAGATTCGGTTGCTCAAAGTTATGACGAATTATTCGAAGAACTGCTTTTTGGGGGAGTAAATAAAAAAAAGAATTTCAGAAGAAAACTATAACAAGGATCAAGAAAGCGGAACCAGGCCTTTCATGCGGTAACTTGACGAGTCGTATGGCCAGATCTGCAGCAGCAAAAAAAGTCGCTAAAGCGGCAAGCACAGGAGCGGGCGGTAAAGGCGCGCTTTCAGACCGCAACTTTCTGTTTCCAGGAGCGATGGTCCTGGTGGCCCTTTTGGGCATTGTTCTAATATTTGTAGCGCGCGATCAACGTTATGATTTAGCTCCCCAAGGCGATCCGACTACAGCTAGTCATTGGCACTCTGCTTATAACGTTTATGTATGTGATGAGATTAGTCCATCGGTGTACGTAAATGATTCTGACGACGATAGGACCGGTATCCACACGCACGGAGATGGATTGATTCATATCCACCCGTTCCTAAGTACCGTTACTGGCCAATACGCAACAGTTGGTGCTTTCATGAATGAGAGCGAACTAGTGTTTGACGATTCTAAAATTGAATTACCGATCGGTACTGTGCTCGACGAAAACGACTTCAAGTGCGGTGACGATGAAGAGAACGCTGAGTTGCGGGTACTCAAGTGGAATACTCTAGATGCAGAAACGCCGACAGAATATTTGACCGATTTAAGCGATGTACGATTCAATGCGGACGGACAATTATTCACTTTTGCAATGGTTTCGCCATCAATGAAGACGTCCGATATTCCTCGTCCTGATGATAGCTACCTTAAAAGCTATACGACATTACCGAATGAGCAGCAACCGATCGGCGAAGACGGAAGCGGTTCTACTGGTCCTACTTTCCCTGCCACCGAGCTCCCTGCCACCGAAGAACCTTCTGAGTCTGAGCTACCCGAGTCAGAAGAGCCGTCGGAAGGTTAAATATCGTTGAAAGCGCTGCTGCTAGTAGGCGGATTTGGGACGAGACTTCGTCCTTTGACCGTGTCGACGCCGAAACAACTCCTACCGATAGCGGGGAAACCCATGATCGAATGGGTTGTTAAACGACTGGTAAATCACGGTGTCGATGAGTTGATTCTTTCCCTTGGATATAAATCAGACGCTTTTCTTGATGCTTATCCGGCAGGAAAAATTCTTGGACTTCCTTTTAAGATAGCGATTGAGCCGGAGCCTCGCGGAACTGCTGGAGCAATTCGCTTTTGTGCCGAGATAGTTGAGTTAGATAAGACCTTCTTGGTGCTAAATGGTGATGTGCTTACCGACCTAGACACTTCATCATTGGTAGCGTTCCACAGGCAGAGTGGGGGACTAGCGACAATAGCTATGCAAACAGTAGAAAACCCATCGCGTTATGGTGTCATCTCGACCTCGGATACAGGACAGGTAATGGACTTTGTTGAGAAGCCGGCACTGGGAACAGAACCTTCAAATAATATTAACGCCGGCACATATGTGATGGAACCAGGGGTGTTGGAGGGAATTCCTACCAACACGGTGGTCTCTGTCGAACGTGAAACATTTCCACAGTTAGCCACAAATGGCGAATTGTACGCGATGAAAGCGGACTCGTACTGGCTCGATACGGGTACACCCGAGCAATTTTTGGAAGCGAATATCGATGCTCTTCGTAGCTCGTCGACACTGGAGACAGACAATGCGATGAACTGCTCTGTGTCAGACACAGCTCATGTTGTCGAGTCGATCCTTGGGCGAGGTTCAGAACTGCAGGCAGGAGTATCGGTCAACAGTTCCGTCTTGTTCAGCCAATGCATAATCGAAAGAGATGCTTCGGTAACTCGGTCTATTCTGGCGGACAATGTAAGAGTAGGAGAAGGAGCAATTCTCGAAGACTGTGTGGTGGCCGCAAACGAAGTGATTCCAAAGAATGCGCATCTGAAGAACAAGAAAGTTGCGAAATAGAACCACTGATGATTGTTAACGGAACAAGTCTTCTGACGGATCACGAATAACTTCTTCTCGCACTGAGCCTTCCCGCAACCAAGATGGGTTGATGCCTCTAACGATTGCCACTGGAACTCCATCTGCCTTCCCACATACTAAATCAGCAGCTGCAGAAATCTCATCAGCTACACATACCTCTGTAACCATCAGCTCTCTTCCTAGAGAGTCAGTGCTCCCTCGTAGATCAACCACAGCAGAGATTCCTGCGCATCCGATGGCGACGTCTGTTAAACCTCGACGCCATGGGCGGCCGAAAGTGTCCGAGATTATTATCGCTACTTCAATGTTAGAAGTACCCTTGATCCGGTCACGAATTTTTCGAGCTGAACGGTCGCTAT
>CAJQGN010000150.1 GCA_905477545.1 uncultured Acidimicrobiales bacterium
TAGAGCTTTTCTGACCGTTAACTTGCGTTACGCTCCAGACAGGTCATCCGATGAAGCAGAAAAATATCTGCTGGAACAAGTTGGAGATTTTGACGAAGTTGTGATTACTGATCATTCGGTAGCAGCGGCTCCAGATTTGAAACACCCAATTATCAGCAATTTAATCACTGACAATCAACTCCTGGTAAAAGCTAAGCTCGGGTGGACTGATGTTTCGCGTTTCGCTGAGCATGGTATTCCTGCATCTAACTTTGGTCCTGGTGACGCTTCGATTGCTCACACCAAGGATGAATTCGTGGAGCGCAGCGAAATTGAACGGGTTTATAAGGCGCTCCAGAACCTGACTACATCGGGAACTTAAACTTAGACGACGAATTTTTAGAGATCGGAAACACCTTGATCAGGCTGTGCCTGGTTGGAAGAGCCGTTTGTCTTATGAAAAAAGTTTTTCGAGGGCAACGGCGACTCCATCATCAATATTAGAGTCTGTGGTCTCGTTGGCTATCAGTAGCGTTTCTTTATGAGCATTAGCCATAGCGATTCCCCAGCCAGCCCAGGCGAGCATTGCGTTATCATTAGGCATATCACCAAAAGCGATAACCGATGATGAATCAATTCCCTTTTCGTTGCACAACCGCTGCAACCCAAATGCCTTGTCAATTCCGGGCGGCATCAGCTCAACGAAGGGAAGCCCAGCATGCGTGGGATTAATTCTCGGTCCCCAAATTTCAGACAACGAATTAATAGTTGAATCCGGAGACTGACCTGGGATATTTACCAAAAGCTTGTGAACTTGGTGATTCAAATACGGAATTATATCTCTAATATTTTCCTCGAGAGGTCTTCCGGCTAGCTCCAGCCACTTGCCTTCCGCCACAAACTCAGTACCCATCTCGGCGCTAAAAGCAGCATCTGGACTGTGTCGTCTAGTTTCTTCTATCAAATCAATAGCGACTAATAAATTGATGGTCGCAAATTGTTCGATTGTGCCCTTGAGAGGGTCATACGAAAGAGCTCCATTTGCACAGATGAGGCGGGTCGGGATTTGAGTTTGGTCGACAATGGAATTGCAGTATCGGGGTGGTCGACCGGTAATCACCACAAATTCGATATTGGCTTTTGCTAAAACTGCGAGCGCTGCACGCGTGCGCTCAGAAACCTGGCCCTTTGAGTTAGCCAAAGTCCCATCAAAATCTGTTGCGATTAGACGTACATCTTCGATATTGGGTAGGTGATTCACAATCCGTATTGACTTGGTCGAGTTCGGATCCATTCGCCGATCTTTTCACCGATCATGATGGAAGTCGGATTGGTGTTAGCTCTTGGAACAGTAGGCATGATGGAGGCGTCGGCGATGGCGAGGCCGTCAATAGCGAAACAACGACCATACTGATCAACGACGGCACCCGGATCGCTTTCGGGACCCATATGTGCTGTTCCGCATGGGTGGTATCCCGAGGAAGCAAAACGGCGAATGAATGAGAGAAGGTCGTCTCGATCAGCCATACGCGACAAATCTGGGAAGACGATCTTTTGCACTAAATCACTTAGCGGGCCATTAGAGGCGAACCGGATTGCTTCAAGCAACCCATCAGCTAGCCGGTTTGCATCTCGTGCATCTTCACAAAAATAATTTTGTATCTCCGGAGTCGCGAATGGGTCAGATGAGGGATATACAAGCTTGCCGCGTCCGTCTACTTGCTCGAGAACTGCGGCAATACCAAAATAGGGATTGTCGTCTCGACCCACATAAGTAAGCTGCTCAATCTGCATGTCGAGGCGCGAAATGTTTTCTGCGCTTGTGTAACGAAGAATAGTTTGGATTATTGGCTGATTCCGCTGTACGAGTTCGTTGTGACTAGGCTGACACATCACAAACAAAGCAGGATGGTCGGCTAGGTAATTACCGACGCCCTGCACATCGGCTACGGGATCTACTTTGATTCGATGCAGATCTGCGATCGGACCGATTCCCGACCGTAAAAGTATGCCGGGAGTGTGAATTGCCCCAGCGCAAAGCACTACGAGTCTCCCTCGTATAGTTTTAGTGTTTCCATCAGCTTCTATTATTTCAACTCCTGTAGCTGTTTTCCCCTTGAGAATGACTCGAGTAGTAGATGCTTTCGAAATGATGTCAAAGTTGTGCCGCAGCCGGATAGGAGCCAGGTAAGAAGAAGCCGTAGAAACTCGTAATTGTCCTAATTTGTTCATGGGCTGAGGCCCCGCACCCCAAGCATCAGGATCGTTTTGGTCAGGAGCGAAGGGATAGTCCAGCTCGTCGGCAGTAGACAAAAAAGCTTGGTGCAAGTCGGTCAGCTCGTTGTGAGGGTACCTCCTAACCGTCATGGGTCCAGCATTACCGTGGTGAGCTTGATCCCCATAGTCAAGGTCGCGTTCGAGACGGCAAAAAGTCGGAAGAACGTCTTTCCAAGCCCACTCCGAATTCCCTAACTCAGCCCAATGATCATAGTCCTCAGGAACACCCCTGAGGAATATGCAAGTGTTAACTGCGCTAGAGCCACCGGTAACTTTCCCACGCGGAAGCGGCTGTCCAGGTCTTGACTGGGTTGGAGAATAAGCTAGCCCCCAATCGTGGTCATATTCACTGTTGTGATGGCCATTCCGAAGATCGTCCGGAGTTGTTTCGATAGCGGAATAGTCCGGCCCGGCTTCTAGTAGCAATACTCGTAGGTTTGGGTTCTCGGATACACGCGAAGCTAATGGAGCGCCGGAAGCTCCTGCACCGACAACAATGACATCGTATTGCTCACCATCGCTCACAAAGGTAACGGTAGCCGCGGAATCAAGAATGAAACGGTAGAAGGCTCTACTATTTGGAGATGGCAGATACCGTGATTCGAAACGTTTCTATTGTAGATGGCACTGGATCCAAAATGTTCGGTGGGGACGTGGTAATCGACGAGGGACGGATTATTGAAGTAGGTTCGGCTACTTCGAAGTGTAATGAGGAAGTTGACGGTTCTGGGTTCGTGCTAGCTCCCGGCTTCGTAGATGTCCACACTCATGATGATGGGGCTCTAATTCAACACCCAGGAATGGCCTTCAAAGTTTCTCAGGGTTGCACCAGCGTAGTAGTCGGCAATTGCGGCTTTTCAGCGGTTCCTGCGGTTAACGGTGAAAAAACTCTTGACCTTTCCAATATCGAGTCTCACTGGCAAGACCTTGAGGGTTATCGACGCGTCGTAGAAGACGGAAATGTGGCGATTAATTCAATGATGCTTATGGGTCATAACACAATTCGTTCGTTAGAAATGAAAAATTTACGTGATCAACCCACAGATAAGCAACTTGAGAATATGCGGCAACACGTGCAAAAAGGCATGGAGCAGGGAGCATGCGGATTATCTACGGGGCTTGTGTATAAACCAGGACGCTGGTCTCAGACTGAAGAGATAATCGAACTTGCCAAAGTAGTTAGTCCTTTTCGGGGTATTTATGCGACACATATGCGTAACGAAAATGATCAGCTATTGGAAGCAGTTGATGAAGCCCTGCTTATAGGCAAAGAGGCACAAGTAGCGGTTCAAATTAGCCACCATAAAGCTGCTGGTAAAGCTAATTGGGGTAAAGTTGGCGCTTCGCTCAGCAAAATTGATGCAGCAGTTGCTGCGGGCAGAAAAGTTACCTTAGACGTATATCCCTACACGGCCGGAAGTGGCCCAATGATCCAGTACTTCAATCTTGCGAATCCCGACAAAGAGTTAGCAGAAGCAATACAGCTAGCATCATGTCCAGCTTTTCGACAGTACGAAGGCAGAATGCTAATTGATATAGCTGATGAGTTAGGAATATCTCCAGAAGACGCAGTAGTACTTATTTTGACTGCACCAGAAGGCGCCAAGACGATATGCATTCAGCATGTGATGAATGAAGCAGATGTCATCACAAACCTTGAGCATTCTTTAGTCATGATTGGATCAGACGGCCTTCCAGACCTCGAAGGTAGGCCCCACCCCCGTCTCTATGGAACATTTCCGCGGGTCCTCGGAAAATACGTACGCGAACAAAAAATTGTTCACTTAGAGGAAGCGGTCAGGAGAATGACCTCACTATCGTGCGATGTGCATGGTTTAAAAGATCGCGGCCGTGTAGCGGTCGGAAAGTGGGCCGATTTAGTGCTCTTCAACCCAAATCAGATAGTTGATACAGCCACATATGAAGAGCCTCAGCAAGAAGCAGTCGGAGTGCAAAGAGTATGGGTAAACGGGCGCTCAGTTTACGAAAACGGTCGTCACACAGGGGTCGGCGGAGGTCGAGTTCTTCGTTACAACGTCGCCTAAATACGGTCCATTAGGTGCCTCTACGGTAGGGTAAGGAATACAAAGCTTCTCCTATGCCCCTCACTCCGGCTAGCGAAGCGCAGACCGGCTGCCCGTAGGCGGCCACATTCGGTTTAGTTTCCCTAAACCAAGCAGCTGGAAGAGACCCCCCCTTGACTATAACTTTCGCCGATCTAGGCGTCCCAAATGCCCTTTGTCAAACCCTTGCTAAGCAAGGAATCAACGCACCATTCGCGATTCAAGAATTAACAATTGCCGATGCTATGGCCGGCAGAGATGTTTGCGGCAAAGCAAAAACAGGTTCGGGGAAAACTTTGGCGTTCAGCCTGCCGAGTGTGGCTCACACCGAACGTAGCTCCGACGGAAAACCAAGCACATTGATGCTAACCCCTACTCGCGAATTAGCGAATCAGATAACTGGGGTAGTGGAGCCATTAGCCATCTCTCAGAAACTTCGACCCATCGCTGTATACGGCGGAACAAATATCGACAAGCAGATAGAAACAATTGCGGCCGGAATAGACATCATCATTGCAACACCAGGACGGCTAATTGATTTAATAGACCGTGAAGCCGTTGATATTTCAAGTATCAAACGGGTAGTCGTCGATGAAGCAGATCGAATGGCAGACATGGGGTTTCTGCCTCAAGTCGAATGGGTTCTCCGCCATATAAAAGCAGATCATCAAACAATGCTCTTTTCAGCGACTCTTGACGGAGCGGTCGACACGGTAATAAAACGTCACCTCAAAGACCCTGTATTTCATGCTGTAGAGGAGCAAGAAGTAACAGTAAATGAGATGGGTCACTTGTTTATGACCGTGCACAAAATGAATCGGGTCCAGGTAGCAGCGCGAATCATTGGCAATTCAACAAAAACGATGCTTTTTACTCGGACTAAACGAGGTGCTGACCAGCTTGAAAAAGAACTACGCGAAGAGGGCGTGGACGTCGCTGCGATACACGGAGACCTCAGACAAAATCAGCGAGAAAAAGCTCTGAAGGATTTCACATCTGGGAAATTGAAAGCACTAGTTGCTACCGACGTTGCAGCACGCGGTATTCATGTAGATGACGTTGACGTAGTAATTCACTACAACCCACCTGAAGACCATAAAACTTATCTGCACCGGTCAGGGCGGACAGCTCGAGCTGGAAACTCTGGAACTGCAGTCACAATGTTTTTGTGGGATGAAGAACTCCAAGTAAGACAACTTCAACGACGATTAGGTATAAAACTCCCGTTTCACGATGTCTTCTCAAACGATGACCGTCTTGACGAGCTTGCTTCATGGGCACAGAACCAAACCTGAAAATTAACTGGCCTGCTCTACCGAGTGCTGTTCGGGTGGAAGCGGAAAAAATTGTTACCGACCTCTTGAGGAAGACGCAAGATTCGGAGCTGATTCTGGAGTCGATACTAAGCTTGGGGCGCAGCCGAGAAAAAGAGCTGGCAGATCCGGTAGCCGATGGCGCGGTTTACACTCCGTACCCCGTAGCCGAGAAACTAGTGAATCATACTAATCTGCAGGCGGGTCAATCTGTATGCGATCCAGCGATGGGAGCCGGAGTCTTCCTCATAGCTGCAGCAGAAAAACGATTTCATTTGGGACAAAGCATTGAATCAATAGCAAAACAAACTGCGGGCGCAGATATCGATGCGGTCAGTGTAGAGGTAGCAAAATTATCTATGCAGCTTTGGTCATGGCTGAGAGGAACCACCGGAGTTAGTTTCGACGGTCTCGTATGCGCGGACCCCCTGATTAATCCCCCAACTAACTGGGTAAAAAGCTTTGACGTTATCATCGGAAACCCACCATTTTTAAGCCAACTCAAATCGCGCACGACTCGCCACAAAAATCGGTCGCAAAAATTGAAACAAAGATATGGAAAACTAGCCACACAATACGTGGATGAAAGCGCCCTGTTTCTGCTTGCCTCGCTCGATATGGTGAAAAAAAAGGGGACCATATGTTTGATTGTTCCGACTTCAATTTTCGGCGCTGCCTCAGCTCGACCGATTAGAGAACGCATTGATGAAGTAATGCCGATGACGGGCCTATGGGTTGGCGGGCGCGACGTGTTTACTGACGCAAAAGTTGATGTACTAGCCCCAATTCTTTCTACGGAACAAAAACCGCTAGTGCACGTCTACTTTCAAAAATCGGAGATGTGTCCGACCGAAGTTAAACGAGAAAATAACGGTTCCTGGGGAGCCATCTTGGCGGACGCATTAGGCGTTCCGACATTAGATGCAGCTATCGAAAAAGATCTACAACGCGAAGCTACTGTCACTGCGGATTTTCGAGACGCCTATTATTGGCTAAGCGAAAGAGTTGAAGAAAATGGGTTTCAGACACATAGAAAAAAAATAGGGAAACTTGCGACTGTCGGGCTCATAGACCCGTTGACTTTCAAGCACGGAAAGAAAGAAGTCCGATTCGCGAAAAAAAAATACTCAGAGCCAGTCGTAGTTGCAGAACATAATCCGCCCAATGATTTTTCTGAATGGTTAAAAAGACGTCGAGTTCCAAAAATTTTAGTAGCAACGCAAACTAAAGTAATCGAATGCGTCGTAGACGAAATCGGCGATCTTATCCCATCGACGCCGCTGATAATTATTCAACCAATGAACCCTAACAACATATGGCACCTAGCATCGGCACTAAGTTCTCCTGTTGGTGCCGCTTGGGCTGCGAGTGAGGCAGCAGGTACTGGCCTTGGAGCTAACACTGTGCGTTTGAGAGCGAGCCAGTTGAACTTGTTTCCGCTTCCTGCAACCAGTCCAGAATGGGATAGAGCAGCTGATTTAGCACAGTCGATTCAGACCCAAGGAGGGTCAGAAAAGACTTTCAGAGACTTCGGACTGGTTATTAATAGTGCCTATGGAATCGAAGATGACGACCTTCTCCAATGGTGGATAAATAGACTTCCTTAGAGTTTGGCTTGGCCTTGACCACTGTTCCTCTTGTAGCCTTTTAAGAAGAGCAGGAGAATAGGTAGTAAAGATGACATCGACGAACGAGGATAAAGCTAAACAGCTTCCCCCCGCGTCCGGCGCGTGGCATATAGGGCTCCCGGCAGGCGACCGAAATTTCTTTGAGCTCTCGCCAGACAGGCCATACATATTCGAAGGCGGTGGCGTTGTCCACAAACCCGTGGTGGCTTATGAAACTTGGGGCACCTTAGACGCCACAGCATCGAACGCTATCTTGTTATGTCACGCGCTCACCGGAGACGCTCATGCTTATGGCACAGAGGGACCCGGCCAACCCACTCCTGGGTGGTGGAATGATTTCATTGGACCTGGAAAACCATTAGACACCGATAGACACTTCATTGTTTGCGCAAATGTGCTCGGCGGCTGCCAAGGCAGTTCAGGGCCATCTTCGATTGATCCCGTATCAGGAAAACGATATGGCATTGACTTCCCAACGCTAACTGTACGCGACGTCGTCCGTTCCCAACGGGCGCTGGGCCTAAGCCTCGGAATTTCGAAATGGCTAAGCGTAGTGGGCGGATCGATGGGAGGAATGCAAGCGTTGGAATGGACAACTAGTTTTCCCTCTTCGGTTCGTTCTCTGGTCGTCATAGCTTCGACAGCCGCTGCCTCAGCTCAACAAATAGCTTGGAGTTCAGCGGGACGACACGCGATAACAGATGACCCTGGATGGCAACTCGGACAGTACTACGACTCTGAACCTGGAGAAGGCCCTGCAGTTGGCCTAGCAAACGCTCGCCGCATAGCTTTTATTCATTATCGAAGCGATGAGGAGTTTAATCGTCGTTTTGACCGTTTCAGCAACGAATCTCTGGAGCCATTTCGATTAGATCACCGATTCGATATCGAAAGCTATCTTGATTACCAAGCATTAAAAATGCCGTGGAGATTCGACGCGAACACATACCTGCTGCTCAACAAGATGATGGATCTTCACGATGTTGGCCGAGGAAGAGGCGGCGTCGAGAAAGCCCTCACCAGGATTGAATCACCTGCGCTGATAATGAGTGTAAGAACAGATTTCCTATACCCAAGAGATCAGCAAATGCGCATAGTTGATGCTTTGAAAAACCAAGTACATGTCGAACATGTAGATATCGATAGTGACAACGGACACGATGGATTCCTCACGGAGCCAGAACAAACCGGCGAGCCAATGAAAGAATTCATAAACAGGGTCGAAAAAGACTCACTCACCTGATGGGTGAGCAGGTGCGTCTGTCAAAATATCGTTCACTTCAGCCATATCAATATCGGAAAGAACCCAATCAGCTGCCTGGGCATTAGCTAAAAGCTGCTCAACGCTAGTCGCTCCGGCAATAATACTGGGGACCGAGGGGTTCATGAGAAGCCAGGAAATAGCCAGTTCCAGCAGGCTACGACCTCTACTGTCGACCCAGTTTTCAAGCCGTTTGACAGTAGCGATTTTAGAATCAGATAAAAAAAGATCTAATCGGTCTGCCGGCCATTCAGCCAGTCGGGTTCCCGGAAGAGGTCCTGACTCGCTAACTTTGCCCGTCAACAAACCAGATTCAAGTGGAAAGTAAGGAAGAAAGCCAACTTTTCGGTCTTCGCAAACCTCTAAAACTTCTGATTCCGGCTCTCGATGAAGCAACGAGTACCTATTTTGAATAGTGCTATATGCTGCAAACGATTCCCGCGCTGAAATATCTAGAGAATTGTCAAGTAGCTCGGCATCATAGTTTGAACATCCTATTTCACGTACTTTTCCAGCTACAACAAGGTCATTTAAGGCCCCAAGAGTTTCACTCTGATCAACGACGCTATCCGGGGTATGGATTTGATATAGATCAATCCAGTCTGTGCCTAGCCGACGCAAACTACGATCGACAGCCGTGCGAATCCAGCTAGCGCTTCCACCCGTAACTCCAGGATCCATGCCACGAAGACCAAACTTTGTGGCAACAAACACTTCATCTCGGTTAGCTCTGATGGCGTCTCCTAAGAGTTCCTCTGAGGCCCCATCGCCGTACACGTCGGCAGTATCAAAAAAGTTGACACCATTGTCAAGACATGCCGTGAACAGAGACGAAACCCCATCTTTGTCAACTCGGCTTCCGAAGTTGTTGCACCCTAAACCGACTATCGATACTTCTAACGCGCCGATGCTTCGTTGCTTCACTTAATAAATACTAGAGCCGTGAGGTAGCTTCATGATGTGCCTGAGGCTATAGAAGTTGAAATTTACAAAAAAATAGCGGAACGCGCGTCAGGGCAGAAAGTCGCAGGCGTAGTGATCCTGGACGATAACTACTTGCGTGGAGAAGGCACAGAAAAGTATCTCAAAAATGAAATTATTGATAAGCAAGTTCAGCAAGTTCGACGGCATGGGAAGCTTCTTCTATTGGATTTTGATAGCTCAACCCTGGGTATACGTTTCGGTATGACTGGTCGGCTAGTAGCGAATGGTGTACCTGCCATTGAGGCTTTGCTGTATACGACTAATTTGTTGGATAGCAAACACGAAAGATTTGTTCTGCATTTCGCTAACGGACTAGTCCTTTGTGTTAGCGATCCCCGCCGTTTCGGTAACGTCGAAGTTAACCCAGATGAAAAGAAATTGGGACCAGATGCATACACGATCACCTCGGCTGATCTAGCAAGGGTACTCACTAGTTCTAGAGCGACGATAAAGAGCCAGCTGCTTAATCAAACAAAAATTGCGGGGATAGGGAATCTGTTGTGTGATGAGATTCTGTGGAGGTCTGGAATATCTCCGAAAAAAGAAGCTGGATTAATGTCGAAAAAGCAGGTTGAAAGCTTGGCGAAAGTAATCAGAAACACGATCGAAAACTTAGAAGAGCGAGGTGGCTCACATCTGGGTGACCTGCAAAAAAATAGGCAAAAAAATGGGGTGTGCCCAATTGAAAAAAGCGCTCTGGTTCGTGAAAGTGTTTCTGGAAGAACGACCTGGTGGTGTCCCGCGCACCAGGTGTGATAATCAGCCGGTAATCTTTGAGATGTGCAACAAATCATCCAATCTCTTGCCCTAGTCGCTGAGGAAACTCAGAATGCGGCTAATCAAGGCGCCCTTAAATGGTGGTTACTTGTTTTAGCTTTAGGAATATGCACAGTTTCTAGCGGTTTCGGATTTGTGTGGAAATGGCGCCGGACGACTCCGCCAGCGAAACAAAGATATCTGGGTGAATTGATTCCGTCAGAGGATGCGCCTACTAATATTTCCACTTTCGTTAAGGAGTAGCCATACTTATGTCAGATGTGTTTGAACCGCAGGACCTTGTCGACCGTTTCAAAGAGCGTGCAGACGCAGTTCGGAAACGAAACCTCCCTGCTGTAGGCGGTGAAGAGCGTAAACATTTTATTCAACAAGCGGAACTGGATTTTCTCGATTACGGGCTGATAGCAGATGCTCTGCCAACATTGGATAATGGAATCCTGACTTTGACAATCGACTTGCGTCCGGCAGAAGAATAAGAAACGAGAAACAGACCAGAGGAATAGAAATGGTGTCGTGTGAGCATCCTAAGTTGATACAGTAACAACTCTCCGCGGATGTAGCTCAGTTGGCTAGAGCGCAACCTTGCCAAGGTTGAGGTCGCCGGTTCGAATCCGGTCATCCGCTCGACGACAGGTAATGGACTGATAACGGTTATCCGTTGAAATTTTGTCCTAATTAACTTGACCTAGGCACTAAGAAATTTCCGATAATGCCTGTAGGGTCAGAAATGAGAGTTGTTCGTAAAAGAACCCCTAAGGAGACCCATGGCAGAGTTAGCTCAGGTTGAGTCTTCAGACAAGCAGACAATAGGTCGTTTCCTGAAATTTTCGCTGCCGTTTGTCGCAGTTCACCTAGCTTGCCTTTTGGTTTTCGTCGTAGGTTTCAGTTGGTTTGCAATAGCTGTAACGGTAGTCGTGTACTTGCTGCGCGGCGTTGGAATTACCGGCTTCTATCACCGCAAATTTAGTCATCATGCTTTCAAAACCGGCAGGACGGTTCAGTTCATTGGGGCCTGGTTAGGTACTAGCGCAGCGCAAGGCGGGCCTCTTTGGTGGGTAGCACATCACAGGAAACATCATCATACTTCCGACGAACAAGGCGATCTCCATTCCCCGAAAGTTGAAGGTCTCAAAGTCGCTCACTATGGCTGGCTAACAAGAGAATCAGCTGACCCATGTCACCTTGACCAAGTTCCGGATTTAGCTAAATTCCCGGAACTTAGATGGCTTGACAAATTTCAGTGGGTGCCGATCCTTGCCACGGCAGTTGGATTATTCATCGGTGGGATATTTATTGGTAGAGCTTTTAGTTGGACCGGCACGAACGGCCCACAGCTCCTGATCTGGGCATTTGTTATCAACACCGTGGTTCTCTGGCATGTCACATTCGCTGTTAACTCCGTATGCCATAAATGGGGTACTCGTGAACACCAAACAACCGATGACAGCCGCAATAATTGGGTTATTGGACTGTTAGCTCTCGGGGAAGGCTGGCACAACAACCATCACAGTTTTCCGGGAACATCTCGTCATGGTTTTCGGCGTCGACAGCTAGATTTCACACACTTAGTTATTCGCACACTAAAAAAACTTGGTTTAGCGTACGATTTGCATCCAGTCCCAGCGAGGCTCTGGTTGGGATCCAAATCATCGCGTTGGACAAATTAACCAAAATTGCTGTTCTGCGTTGAGCAAACAAATAGCATGTGCCAATCTTGACCGAGCAGCTAACACGGGAGAAAATTAATGGGCGCATTAGACGGACGCGTAGTACTAGTAACAGGAGCAGGCAGAGGCATCGGTCGCGAACATGCTTTACTATTGGCTTCTGA
>CAJQGN010000151.1 GCA_905477545.1 uncultured Acidimicrobiales bacterium
AACCCAATTAGTCAGTTAGTACTGCAGGGTTGTCCCAGCCTATATCTTTAGCTGCGGCTCGATACCAAGCTAAAATTGAGGTCGCGTCGGTAACTGAAGATACATCGCCACCTTCATCAAGGTTTAGATTCGCTCCGTAAATTTGGAACCAAACGTCAGTCAGCTCGGTGTTTGTCTCAGGCACTAGAAGAGTATGAACTGAGCCTGCTGGCTCATACAAGAATGATCCTGCTCGGTTTACATACTCACTTTCGGCGTAATACCAAGAACCTGTTGACGTGTACGCATAGACAGGGCCGGTGTGTCGATGGGTTTGAACCCTGGTTCCCGCAGCGAACCGAACGCGAACAATCCAAAGGCCTTCTTTGATCTTTGCGCTTAACAATTTTACTTCGCCGCCATTTTGACCGGAAACCCATGGAAGCTCTTCGTCTCCTATGTGAATAGCACCAGGCGCTTCTTCTGTTAGCTGATCAGCAACAATCATTACTTGTTTCCCTTTAGGTCCGTCATGCGTATTTAAGTGAAACTAGTGCCATTTCTTAATCAAGGTATTTATCTAACGGCAAAACATGATTAGGAATAGCTGTAATTAGTGTTAGGAGGCGTCTCTGCCGAGCGGATTGATTTTTGATCCAGTTGTCATCAAAGCTCGACGATAATTAAAAAACGTATTTATGTTGAGCTTTGTGTTTAGTAGCGCCCAACCTCGGTGGAGTATTACAATCTCGGTTCAAGTGACCATGCAATCCGTTTTATATAGAGAAAAGTATTTGTCAATATGGAAATAACGGTAACCGAAAACACGCTTGAGACTTCTCGGCATACAACTGGCTATTTGGCTGCTGGCCCAACCGATGGGCCTCTCCTCATTTTTGTTCATGGATGGCCCGAACTTTCGCTAAGTTGGCGCCACCAAATATCGACCTTCGCAGGATTAGGCTTTCGGGTGGTAGCCCCTGATATGCGTGGCTATGGACGCTCTGCAACCTATGACTCGGTTGCGGACTTTGGTCAGGAAGTAATCGTTGCCGACATGATAGAGCTACTCGATCACCTTGGTCGCGATAGTGCTGTATGGATCGGCCACGATTGGGGAAGTCCAGTCGTGTGGAATATCGCAAGCCACCACCCTGATCGATGCCATGCAGTAGCTAGCCTCTGTGTGCCCTATCGAACTTTAGAACATAGTTGGGATGAAATGGTTGCTCGCGTTGATCGCAACGTTTACCCAATTGACCGGTACCCAGTCGGCCAGTGGGACTACCAGCTTTTCTATCAGGAAAACTTCGAGAAAGCAGTAAGAGTATTTGAAGCCGATCCTTATATGACGGTGAAAGCGCTATTTCGTAAAGGTGACCCGAGAGGGCTTGGCAAACCGGCTTTGACGGCCTCAGTAAGAGCCGATGGAGGGTGGTTTGGCGGAGCGGATGCAGTCCCCGATGTTCCTGCTGACCATGATGTCGTAACCGAAGATGATCTAAGAATTTACGCTGAAGCTTTAGGCAGAAATGGTTTTTTCGGCCCTGACAGCTGGTATCTGAATCATGAAGCTAACTCAACGTATGCGGCGAGTGCGGACAATGATGGTGTTTTGAGTATGCCAGTGCTGTTTCTGCACGCCCGGTATGACTATGTGTGCGAAACCATCTCATCGGAGTTGGCTCTGCCGATGCGTGACTGCTGCAGCGACCTTACGGAGTTCACATTAGATACCGGCCACTGGATGGCTCAAGAAGATCCCGCGAGAGTGAACGCTGCCCTTGTTTCGTGGTTACAGTCCTCTGTAAGTTCTTGGTGGCCAATATTTCCTAGTTGATCTTTAGAACAGAAACATTTTTATTCTTCTGGGGTGGTTGCTAAGTTCACATAATGGAATCTTTGAGAACACCGGAAAATCGCTTTGATGGTCTGGTTGACTGGCCTTTCGAACCAAAGTACGTGGAGATAAGCGACTCTCTTCGCGTCCATTACGTTGATGAAGGCTCAGGCCCCACGGTTCTGCTGCTCCATGGTGAGCCTACTTGGGCTTATCTATACCGGAAAATGATTCCGATACTTGTCGCAGCGGGTTGTCGTGTAATCGCCCCTGATTTAATCGGTTTTGGGCGCTCTGACAAACCGACTCTGAGAGATGACTACACCTATGGGCGCCACCTCCGATGGCTAACTGAAAGCATTGATGCGATCGGTTACTCAAATGACCTTGGACCACTCACCGTGTTCTGCCAGGATTGGGGTGGTCTGATCGGACTTAGTCATATGGCCCGAAATGCAGAAAAATATAGGGGAGTTGTAGCTTCGAACACAGGAGTACCCCTCGGAAAAGATTTTTTGAAGACTAGTGAAGATGCTTTCGCCCGATGGCGTCAGTATTCCCAAGACCTCAATCCGTTTCTAGCTTCAGCTTGCTTAGCTGGGGAGTCCACTCCTATTGAAGGAATGGCATGTGACCTTTCAGTCGAGGAACGAAAGGCCTATGACGCTCCATTTCCTACAGAAGTTTATACCGCTGGGGCGCGCCAGTTCCCGCTTATCGTTCCAACTTCGGCTACTCATCCAAGTGCGCCAATATGTTGGGAGACCTGGTCTCTGTTAACTGACTGTCAAGTGCCTTTGACGACAGCATTTGGAGCTAATGATGATGTAACTGGTTCCATGCAAGGCCTTTTGTCTGGAAGAGTGGCAGGCGCAAAAAATCAGCCACACACTATTATTGAGGATGCAGGGCACTTTATACAGGAGCAACAGCCTGGTAGGTGCGTGGAAGTAATTTTGTCCTTGTTAGACAGAACAGACTGATGTTGTTGCTTAAAGGGACCCAGATGTCACGACAGTGACCAAGGAGAGGTCTTGTCTGTCTGATGCTTATTGTCCATGACCTCGGCCAGCTAGCGATTGGCTAGCGATAATTTGCTGTGAACTAGAAGACGAGGGCAGTCGTAGCCGCCGATGCGATCAACAACAACAGGAGTACAATAACTCCTCGTTTTACTCCGGTATCAG
>CAJQGN010000152.1 GCA_905477545.1 uncultured Acidimicrobiales bacterium
CGGTGGTAATCGACAAGGCGGTCGGGTCATCATAATTAAGAATCCGGATATTAAACGTAAGCTTGGTCATCTGTGTTTGCCGGGACTTCGGGTTTATCGAGAGCAGATAAGAGCTGGCGAAAGTCCATGGCAGAGCGTAACTAAGACAGTTGTAGACGTGGAAGCCGTAGCGGCTGATGCTTCGATCCCAACAATCATTCCGATGTTCGATAATTTGCAGGAAATTCCGCTGGTGATGGTTGTGGCAGTCGACCTTAATTTCGTAGCATCCATGGATAAGGATTTGGACCGAATTGGAGTGATAAGCGGAGGGTCGATCTATCCCCTTGCTTGGAACATTCTGCTTGGTGCTCGGAACGAAGGGCTTGGAGGCACTCTTACAACTTTAATTGCTACTGCTGAACCGGCAGCGCAGGAGCTATTGGGATTAGAATCTCACGAAGCAGTAGCTGCCTTGCTAACAATAGGTAAACCAAAAAAACAGTTAACAAAACTGACTCGAAAGTCGGTCGAGGAATTTGTTACCATTGATCGCGCTGACGGGCAGGCTTTTACCGGTTAGAAATTAGAGGCTAGGAATCGCTCGTTGGGCTATCCCGGCTAGATCACAGTCGGTCGGAAGAGTTCCAAGTTGCGAACCATGGTCGCCTCCTAGACGGGAACGTAAATAAGCATCAGTTACAGATTGGTTACCGTGCGCAATTAATAGTGCTGAAGACCAAGCCACAGCTAATCTTTCTATAAGGCGTCGAGAGTTTGCTTCGCCAGCCTTGACATCATTAAATTGTTGACGGATTAAATCTAATTCTGATTTTAACGGAGGGTGACTTCCGGCAGAGCACTCTAATTCTGCTAAAAACGCCTCTAAGCTTTCTGGAGATTTAGCTACTGCTCTATTCATGTCGAGAGCAATCACATTACCTGACCCTTCCCAAATAGCATTTAGAGGAGCTTCACGGTACAGCCTGGGGAGTATTGAATCTTCGACGTACCCGTTACCTCCTAAGCATTCCAGCGCCTCTCGGACTACTGGTGTTGACTGTTTGGTTAACCAATATTTAGCTACTGGTGTTGCCAGTCTTGCAAAAGCCGCTTCTTCAGGGTCAATTGTTGATCTTTCGTGCGCTCCCGAAAGACGTGTAATCATTAGTGTTGCTGCTTCGACTTCGATTTCAAGATCTGCGATGACATTTTGCATCAGTGGCTTGTTTATTAGCAATGAACCAAACGCTGAGCGATGAGAAACAGCCCAGGCAGCTTGCGCTACAGATTGTCTCATAAGTGAAACTCCCCAGTTAGCAACATCAAGTCTTGTGCTGTTGACCATCTCGAGAATAGTTGGGATTCCCTTCCCCTCTTCGCCAACCATCCACCCTGATGTGTTAATAAATTCAAGTTCAGAAGAGGCGTTTGAACGATTTCCCAATTTGTCTTTAAGACGTACAAAATGCATTGGATTTTTATCCCCACTAGGCAGAACGCGTGGAACTAAAAAACAAGACATTCCTCTCGCGGCGTAGGCGAGAACAAGAAACGCGTCGCACATTGGAGCAGACGTGAACCATTTATGTCCGTTGAGGAGATGTTCATTACCAGGTCCTTTCAAACCGGTAGGAGCAGCAGTTGTTTCATTAGCCCTGACATCAGACCCACCTTGCTTCTCAGTCATCCCCATTCCGATTAACACACCCGATTTGTGATCAGGATGAACCAATCTTGGGTCATATTCTCTAGTAACTATCTTTGGTTCCCAAACCGAAGCAATTTCAGGTTGATGTTTTAGCGCTGGGAGAACAGCCGACGTCATTGAGATAGGACAACAGTGACCCATTTCTACTTGAGTTATCAACCCCATTAACCCATTACGAGTTACGTAAGCCCCCTCGCCTGGATCTTGTTCATAGCGCATTGAATGGATGCCGTTCTCAACAGACATTTTTAGTAATGAATGGTAGGCAGGGTGATATTCTACTTCATCAATTCGTGTGCCGAAACGATCATGTGTGTGCAAAATCGGGCTGTTTCGGTTTGCTAAGCGCCCCCATTCAAATATTTCTTCAGTTCCGACTTGCGCCCCAAATTTCGTGAGAAGATCAATATCTCCCCCCTCACGTTTGATAGCCGCAGGGAGAACAGGGTCCGATAAAAAAAGGTTGTAGGGCTCGAGCGGAGTACCAAGATTATCTGATTCTGATTTAGCCAATTATCTGTCCTCGTTCAAGAAATTAAAACTAAGAATATCTTTTAAGCTACACATACAACAATTAAGTTCTACCCAATCTGGTTTTAACCTAAATCTTCTTTGGTGGCTTTTAGTAGGCATTTACCGGCTAGAGGCACTACCTTCAGAAGGGTAACTCTGGGAGGGTTTATTTGTGAAGTACGCATCACCATCTTCAGTCGAAGAAGCAACCGGTGTACTTGCGGGGGCGTTATCTGCGCAAGTTTTTGCTGGGGCTACAGACGTAGTTCCTCAAATTCGAGCAGGGCGCAAGCAGCCGGAAATATTAGTTGATTTAAAAGGAATTAAAGAGCTACTGAACGTGTCAAATGAAGCCACGCATTGGCGGGTAGGAGCAGCAACTCCAACAGCACGTTTGACACAAGATAGTGATTTCAGCTCTGAATTCCCTGGTTTGTCTGAAGCTGCTGGACTTATTGGGTCTGACCAAATACAAAACCGGTCAAGCCTAGGCGGAAATTTATGTAACGGTTCACCCGCGGCAGATTCAGTTCCTGCAATGGTAGTGAACGGCGTGCGAGCCGTAGTTGCTGGTGGCAGCGGATCGCGGACTGTGCCGGTTTCAGAAATCGTGACTGGTCCTGGTAAAACTTCCCTTGCAGATGACGAGTTCATAGTTGAATTTGAAATTGACCATATGCCGGCGCATACCGGGGATGCATATTTGCGGTTAATACCTAGAACGGAAATGGACATTGCTGTTGTTGGCGTAGGAGTAAGAGTGACGCTTAACAATGGAGGTCAAGTTAGTGCGGCAGATATTGTTCTTGGAGCGGTTGCCCCGACAATTGTCAGAGTCCCAGAAGCTGAGGCAGCTTTAGTAGGGAATCAAATTAATGACGAAATTCTCGCCACCGTGTCAGCTGCTGCAAGTGCAGCATGTAACCCGATTGATGACAAACGAGGAACAATTGCCTACCGCAAACAGGTAGCTGGAGTTCTGGCAAAAAGAGCTGTGTTGCTTGCAGCTGAGCGGGCAGCCGAAAGAAATGGAGATGCAAAATGAGTCGCAGACACATCACAGCGACAATTAATGGCGACGAAGTAGATTTTCTCGCTGAGGAAAGTTCTTCTCTATTAAACGCGCTACGCGATGAAGTTGGATTAACCGGGGTTAAAGAAGGGTGCGGTACAGGCGATTGTGGTTCCTGTTCAGTTTTGCTGAATGATTGCTTAACCTGTGCGTGCTTAGTTTTCGCTCCAGAGGTTGAAGGCGGGACCATAGTAACTGTTGAAGGGTTAGCTAATGGTGGTGAGCTTCATCCACTTCAACAGTGTTTCCTAGAGGGAGCAGCTCTCCAGTGTGGGATCTGTACTCCGGGCTTTTTAATAGCTGCGAAGGCATTACTCGATCGAAATCCTAACCCAACAGAAACTGAAATCCGTTATGCGCTGGCAGGCAACCTTTGTCGTTGCACTGGGTACGACAAAATTGTTAGAGCAGTTCAAGAAGCAGCATCACAAATAAGGGAGGCATAATGGCAGTCATCGAAGAAAACCCTGGATACAAATGGGTTGGCACCAGACCAATTCGTCCCGATGGTCTTGAAAAAATAACGGGGAAAGCACGATTCGGAGCTGATTCTATTTTACCAGGGATGCTCTACGGCAGTGTCGTCCGATCGCCTCACGCTCACGCTCGTATTTTGTCGATTGACACGTCTGAGGCTAAGGCAATGACAGGGGTAAAAGCTGTTATCACTTCTGCTGACTTCCCTGACTTAGCAGTTAACGGTGGTTCTGCTGGCGATATTGATATGTCAAATAACGTAATGGCACGCGCCAAAGCTCTGTATGAAGGACATGTCGTGGCAGCAGTAGCAGCCAACACCCGAGAACAGGCAAAAGCGGCAGCGGACGCAGTGATAGTTAATTATGAGGTGTTACCTCATGTTCTAACAGTAGATGAAGCCATGGCAGATGCCGCCCCATTACTGCATGATGGGATGTACACCAAGGGAATAGATCCGAAACCTGAGAAGCCATCAAATATAGCTAGCCGTATAGTTCACGAACGCGGTGACCTTGATAAAGGCTTCGCAGAAGCTGATCTAGTTATCGAACGCGAGTACACAACCAAGCCTGTACACCAGGGCTATATTGAACCTCATGCTGCTGTAGCTGATGCCAATTCAGATGGTCGAGCTCACATCTGGTGTTCCTCCCAAGGACATTTCCAAATGCGTGCTCATACGGCAACGGTGCTCGGCGTATCGCCCGGCACTATTAAGGTGACCGCTGCTGAAATAGGTGGCGGATTTGGCGGCAAGACCGTTGTCTATCTAGAACCGTTGGCGGTTCGCTTATCTCAACGAGCGGGACGTCCGGTAAAACTAGTGATGGATCGCGATGAAGTTTTTCGTGCGTCAGGCCCTACTTCGGGAACTCGAATAAAAGTAAAAATGGGTGTAACTAATGAAGGCCAATTGACTGCAGCGGATGTTTGGATGGGATACGAAGCTGGTGCTTTCTCAGGTTCTCCTGTAGGAGCTGCAGGTATGACAGTTATTGCCTGCTACGACATTCCAAATTTCTTTGTAGAAGGATTTGATGTTGTAGTTAACAAGCCAAGAGTTGCAGCTTATCGAGCTCCAGGCGCTCCAATGGCAGCGTTTGCTGTGGAAACTGTTATGGATGAATTAGCGCGAGGTATTGATGTAGATCCAATTGAATTACGTCTCCGAAATGCAGTTGTGGAAGGAACTCAAGCTTCATATGGTCCGAAGTTCCCTCGAATAGGATTCGTTGAAACTCTTGAAGCAATCAAAAATCATCCTCAATA
>CAJQGN010000153.1 GCA_905477545.1 uncultured Acidimicrobiales bacterium
CGAAGAAGTCTATGATTTCCTTCAAAGTGTATGTGCCCGGTATGGAGCCGGATTTTGGAAACCAGGAAGCGGAATCATACATCAGGTTGTACTTGAACAATACGCATTCCCTGGCGGGATGATGATTGGAACCGATAGTCACACTCCTAATGCCGGTGGCCTCGGAATGATCGCTGTAGGAGTCGGAGGTGCCGACGCCGTAGACGTTATGACAGGTTTCTCTTGGAATGTTCGTTGGCCAAAGAGCATAGGCATCAAACTGACAGGAAGCCTCTCCGGATGGACCGCTCCCAAAGACATAATCCTCAAAGTCGCGGAAGTTCTGACAGTTGAGGGTGGAACGGGTGCGATCGTTGAATACTTCGGCCCTGGCGCAAATTCAATAAGTTGCACCGGTAAAGCAACAATTTGCAATATGGGTGCTGAAATTGGCGCTACTACTTCCCTGTTTGGATATGACGAAGCGATGGGAAGGTACCTTAAGTCAACAGGCCGCTCTGACGTAGCCCAAGCAGCCGACAAAGTTGCTGAGCACCTTCGTGCCGATGACGAGGTCACCGAGAATCCACACGAGTATTATGATCAGGTCATAGAAATAGACCTTTCGTCCTTGACCCCACACATAAACGGACCACACACTCCAGACCTTGCACGCGAGGTAAAAGCATTAGGGTCAGAAGCAGCGGCTAAAGGATGGCCTAACTCAATTAGCGCAGCCCTTATAGGCAGTTGCACTAACTCAAGCTACGAAGATATAACACGAGCAGCCAGTATCGCGCGCGAGGCAGCTCAAAAGGGACTAGCAGTTAAAACTAAGCTATTGATAACTCCCGGATCAGAACAGGTGAGAGCAACAATCGAACGAGATGGACTTCTTGCAGATTTCGAGGCTCTGGGAGCCACAGTTCTCGCCAATGCTTGCGGACCATGCATTGGGCAATGGGACCGTTCGGCAGAAACCGAGCACCAAAAAGGAACACCTAACGTAATCGTTACTTCCTACAACCGTAACTTCCCGAAGCGAAACGATGGAGACCCAGAAACGCTTGCATTTGTTACATCTCCTGAAACCGTAATGGCCCTGGCATTAGCCGGAACGGTTGACTTCGATCCTATAGAGGGAACGCTTACTAACGATCATGGCATTGAGGTATCGCTCTCTGTTCCAGTCGGAATTGAGCTGCCACCTGATGGCTTTGACCCGGGGGAAAGTACCTTCGTTCCTCCTCCAGTCGATGCAAGCGAAATCACTGTTGCAGTCTCCCCTACGTCTGACCGACTGCAGCTTCTAGAAGCTTTTGAGTCTTGGGATGGTAACGACTACGCCGATTTGCCTATCTTGGTAAAGGCTCAAGGAAAGTTCACGACCGATCACATTTCGATGGCTGGTCCGTGGTTAAAGTATCGTGGTCACCTTGAGAATATTTCGGGCAATCTGTACCTGGGAGCTGTAAATGCTTTCAGCGGCTACGAAGTTGGTCACGGAAAAAATCAATTGACTGGCGATACCCAAACTTTTCCTGAAATAGCTCGTTCCTACCACCAGGCATCCCAGAACTGGGTTGTTATAGGTGATCAAAACATGGGAGAAGGTTCGAGTCGCGAACACGCTGCTATGGAGCCAAGATTCAGAGGTGGACTCGTAGCTATAGCGAGGTCGTTTGCGAGAATTCATGAGACGAATTTGAAGAAACAGGGCATGCTGCCGTTGACTTTCGCAAATCCATCTGATTATGAGCGGATCCAAGAGGATGACCGCATAGCAGTTCCGAGGCTCTCAGGTCTCACCCCTGGAGTGCCTCTCACTGTAGAAGTAACTAGCAGCAGCGGCGAGGTGTGGTCCTTTACCGCCAACCACACATATAGCGATGAGCAGATCGAATGGTTCAAAGCTGGCTCGGCACTCAACGTAATCAAGGCTTCTCTGTAACGTCCTTTGTTGCTCTGGCAACGAGAACCAAACGAAGTCAATTTTAATTCAAAGTCCCGAATAGCTTTGCTATTTGCTAAGACTTTGGGCTTTTACAGACAGCCTCGATGCCATAGATACTCATTTTGCACTTAGCCTAAAAAGAGGAAACCGACCCGGGGGGCGGGTCGGTTTCAGAGGTTTCGCACAGCGGGGGGCGCTTGCGACCTCGGCTGACTGGACTAAGGGAAGTCCTAATCAGTGGGTATTGTTAAGCAACTTTGGGGGAAGTTGTGATCTCAACACTCTTTATATTAGTTACCCATCGGTCATCTATCAAGCAGCAATCATAGATACTTTCCATCTATTTTACAGATAACAAGTTACGCTTGGATCATGGACATAAAACAGCTCGACGCCCTAACAGCCGTGGCCGAGTACGGACGTTTCTCAACCGCTGCACGCGCTCTCAATACAGTTCAATCAAATATTTCGACTCACATCGCTCGACTTGAGAATGAACTCGGCGCAATTCTTATAGATCGAAGCGCAGGTTTGTTAACTTCAGAAGGGCAAGTTGTTCTAACCCGAGCACGCCGAATCAACGCCGAACTCGAAGCCATGCGCGATGACGTGGCCTCTATGAGCTCACATGTGACCGGCAAGGTCAGCTTAGGAATTATTGGAGCTACCGGAAGATGGCTTCTCCCTGCACTCCTCGATGACTTAAGCAACCAGTACCCCGACGTGGAAGTAAGAGTTATCGACTCGACCACAACAGCTCTGATCCCATTACTCGAAACCGGCGACATCGACCTGGCTGTCATCAATACGCCATTAACGCATGACGAACTCACGACTAGCCCACTTTTCGAGGAAGAATTAGTTGTTGTTACTCCGTCTTCACACCCGTTAGCAAGTGAAGGCGACAGAACAGTCGATTTCCAGGAACTCCAAAAACACAAACTTTTGTTAGGCCCGCGAGGCTCAAACTTAAGAGATCTAATCGATACTGCGGCTCGCCATCAGGGGGTAAATCTTTCTACTCTCGCAGAATTAGACGGGATTCGCCTTGCTGCAACACTCGCATTCCAGGGCTACGCTCCGGCTATCGTTCCAGTCACCGCTATTCCTGCTTGGGCTCTTAGAGGAGAATGGAGAGTGCTCAATATCGAGAGCATTCCTCCACGCCTTGTCGGTTTAGCAATACGTCGAAGAGGCATGCTGTCTCCAGCAGGAAACGCCATGCGAGATGCACTACGTGCCGCAGTCCGTTTCCAAGCCCCATCTATTGAAGGCTTAATAGCAATTTAACTAACTTGCACCCACTCGACTCCTTCTGCCGCCTACGCTGAGTTTGTGACCGAATTACTCGCCTTAGAAATCAGACAAGGAGTCCCCGGAGAAGTAACCGCCGGATTGTTTGATCTAGATGGCCGGTCTGTAATTCTTATTCGAGCAGACACTCCCACTCGAATGGGCGCCCTCACCCCTGAAGATGGTAAAACTATTACCAACGCTCTGGAAATGGCACTAGCCAAAAGACTGCCAGCGATTCTCCTACTCGCGTCCAGCGGAGCAGATGCCAATCATGGGGTGGCGGCACTTCATGGCTGGGGAACTGCTGCGCGCGTCCTTTCTAAGTGCTCCGGCGTAATCCCTGTTATTGCCGCCGTAACTGGCCCAGCGGTTTCCGGCAGTGCATTGCTAATAGGTCTTGCCGACATAGTTGTCATGACAGAAACTGCATATGCCTTTGTAAGCGGTCCAATACCAGTTCGTCAGATGACCGGAGTACAGATAAACCAACAAGAACTAGGAGGCGCCGACGTTCACCATCGAGAGACCGGAGTGGCCAGCATTATCGTCTCAGACGACGAAGTCCTTCAGACTATAGCTGAGATCTTGCAGTTTTTTCCGGACTGCAACGCTCTAGAAGCTCCGAAAATTGCAACTAACGACCTAAACGATCGACTAACTCCCGAAGCTTCAGACGTTCTCCCCGAAACACCTAGCGGTTCATACGACGTACGTGAAATAATCCGACACATCGCCGACGATAATTACTTTGTTGAACTCAGGTCAGGTTGGGCCACTCACCTCGTCACAGGACTTGC
>CAJQGN010000154.1 GCA_905477545.1 uncultured Acidimicrobiales bacterium
AATGATTGCTTGGACTAGGTAGACGGTTCGCCAGCTGCTTGCACCTGATAGTGATCGCATGAAACCGCTGAGTTGACCTGAAAAAACTACGCCGAGCCCGATGCCGGCGCCTGCCAACCCAACTGCAAATGCCCTCCGTTCAGGAGCTAATGCACCAGCTGCTATCACCGGTGAAGGGATCCAGATGCAAGCTCCACCGATACCACATAAAAACATGGCTATTGCTAGAGGAGTAACTCCTGAAGATACGGCGGCGAGACTTAAACCTGTCGTAGAAAATATAAGCCCGATTCGCATAATAGTAAAAAGTTTCAGCTTGCTTGTAGCGGCCGCTACGAGAACTGTGCCAACTAAATATGCACCGACATTTATCGTCGATAGTGACCCAGCGATAGTGTTGGATACTTGGAGGTCATCTCTAACTGCGGGAAGTAGAACACCATAGGTGAAGCGACCGAAAGCTTGAGCTACTCCAGCGCACAGAGCGATGATGAAGACGGCAGCTAACCCCCGTGCTTTCATCGGCGACTAACATCAAATACGAGGGGCGCCATGAGGGGCTTAGCTAAAGAAACTTTAGGTTGTTTGGGCAGCGACAGGGCGGCGATAGAGCCACCAAAAGCAAACACTGCAGAAAGCACCAGCACTAACGCAAATGATCCTGTTAGGTCGGCAATTACACCTCCCATTTGTGGAGAAATCATTTGCGCCACCCCGAACGCCAAAGTCCCGGCAGCGTAGCTAGGGCCGTAATCAGCGAGCGAAGCATTCTGAACGAAATACAAAGTAACTATTGATGGAATCCCACCAAAAATAAGACCAAATCCCACACAAAGAACCAACGTAGGACTAAACCACCCCGGCAGGACAAGAAGGCAGCACAATCCCCACGTAGCAAATGCGGTAGCGAGGCAATTGCGAGGACCAAACTTTCCGACGAGTTTCATAATGAAGGGACCACCAAATATCATCGCAACACCAACCACAGTGAAGGCGAGAGAAGCGCGGCCGCTTGTCCAGTTACTATCGTCTTCGAGTCGTGTTGACAAAAATCCGAGTACGAGAATGTACATGAAACCAAAGAATGAATAGGCCATCGTTATTGGGAGCCATCCACGCATGCGCGTCAACGCAGAAAAACCGCCGAACCCTCCCTTAGAAGGTGCGCTTTTTTGGTTGTGTGTAATGAAGAAAAAAGTTAATAGCGCTACTGCCAATGCAATAGCTGCCTGAATCAAGTAAACGGTGCGCCATCCACTATCGCCAGAAATTGACCGCATGAAACCGCTGAGCTGTCCTGCAAAAACAATACCCAAACCACCACCGGAAAATATGAGCCCAATAGCTAACCCTCGACGCTCTGGAGCTAATGCATCAGAAGCGATTACAGGTGAAGGAATCCAGATGCAAGCCCCACCCAACCCACACAAAAACATGGCAACACCTAACACGAGCGCCCCTGGAGATGCTGCCGCAAGAACGAGACCGCTCGTCGAAAACACGAAACCTATTCGCATGACTGCTAGTAGTTTGAGCCTGCCAGTAGCGGCTGCTACAACGATTGCCCCGAATAGGTAGGCGGCCACGTTGATAGTTAGAAGTGACCCAGCAATAGTGTTAGAAATTCCTAGATCATTGCGGACCGCAGGCAGCAATATGCCGTATGTGAATCGGCCGAATGATTGAGCAACGGCGCACCCAAATGCGATTAGCGCAACAACTCCAAAGCCTTTTAACTTCATGTACTTTTTCCAGATGTTTCGACCAGGAGTATGGTTATACGAGGGGCAGCTTGACCTGGCAGTGTCAAGCGGGGCGCCGAAACCTCCTATCTGTGTAGATAGAAAAGTCGACGTTCCTGTTTGACAGAACCACACCAGACGCTACGACAGTGTAACTTTTATGACTTAATGTTTGCTTCGCATGCTGGAGATAAAACTGATTGGCTACCTTATTTAATTACTAACTAAATGTTCGTCGCGAACAGCTATTCGGTAGCGAATTCGATGCCGTAATCAGATTGCTGATCTATCGTAAGAGCAGCTAGTACAACAGGAATAAATTCTCTACAACAATATCGAACAGGTCGGTTTTGAAATGACGGTAATTATGAACGTAAGTCGCGCCGAACGCGTTCCTGCAACGAGGAGAAGGTAGTCATGATGAGCGGAGTAGCTGAACTCGCAGAGGCCTTTAGAAATGGATCCTCTAGTCCGTCTGAGGCGGTCGAACACTGCCTTACGAGAATAGGTGAGGTCGACTCCTCTATCAAAGCGTGGCAATCAGTATTTGCTGAAGAAGCTCTTGCCGCAGCGAAAACAGCCGATCGAGCGTTCCAATCTGGTGAGGCACAAGGGCCTTTCTTTGGGATTCCGTTTGCTTTAAAAGACATTGTCGAGGTTGAAGGCAAAGTTGCTACTGCCGGTTGCGCAGAGAGAAAAAACATCGTTTCTGAACGCAGCGCAGACGTCACCAAGCTCCTACTTCAAGCAGGCGGAATTTTGGTGGGAAAAACCAAGACCGTAGAATTTGCTTTCGGCGGCTGGGGAACAAATCAGCACATGGGAACACCGCTAAACCCATGGGATCTGAAGAACCCTAGAACTCCAGGCGGCTCATCCTCAGGATCGGGAGCGGCTGTTTCCTCAGGGATGATTCCCTGCGCTATCGGAACAGATACTGGAGGTTCGGTTCGGCTACCGGCAGCTTTTTGCGGAATCGTAGGACTTAAAACAACTAAAGATTTGATTTCAACCGATGGAATCGTTCCGTTGTCGCACACTTTAGACACCCCTGGCCCTTTGGCGCGCAGCGTCAACGATGCAGCTTTAATGTTCCTTGCCTTAACAGGGGCAAGCGGCCCGCAGGACTATCAGAATTGGTTGACGAAAAATGGAATATGGTCTGAAGTGGTCTCAAGCATTGCCAAATTAAGAATGTGTTCCCTTGGGGATCGAGAGCGTGAAGGAGTCGATACAGAAGTATTAGAAAGTTACGACGAATCCATTGAAGATTTGCGTCAGCTGGGAGCAGAAATTACTCCTCTTGACCCGCCGAAACCCTTTGAGGAACTCAAAGAGGCGAACGGCATCATCACGACCGCTGAGGGCTATTTCTATCACGGGGATTTAATGTCGAACCCAGATGCTCAGGTAGATGAATATGTAAGGAAGCGTTTTCTGGCCGGCGTTAACTTGACTGCAAAGGACTACATCGCAGCAATACAGAAACGAGTTGAGGATCAAAAAGAGTTTTTCGTAGCGATAGGTAATGCCGATGCGTACTTGACACCAACCACACCAATGCTTCCTGTGCCATTAGACGAACTGAGTGAGGATGAAACGCCAGCACGTTTCACTCGCCCAGGAAATTATCTAAACATGTGCGGAATTAGTGTTCCTGGAAAAGTATCAAAAACGAATCTGCCGACCGCTCTGCAAATTTTGTGTCGACCAGACAAAGAGGCGCTCGCTTTACGAATTGCAGCAGCCTATGAAGCCGAACGTGGGGCGCTCGCCGACCCACCAGGCTTTGCCAGCATCTAATAAGAATGAGTAACAAATTATTGCAGTCAGTCATGTCATCTATGAATCGCTTTCATCTGGAAAGGCTTTAGCTATGAGTTGGAAACAAGAAGTTGCGGAATTAGAGAGGCGGCTGGGTCTCGTTCAACAAATGGGTGGCGAAGACAGTGTCAATTTTCACCATGGGCGAGGAAAGCTGACAGTTCGTGAAAGAATTGACGCGCTTCAAGACCCTGGAACTTTTCGTGAGATTGGTGCTCTTGCCGGGACCCCAGTATTTGATGAAAATGGTCAACTGGAAAGCCTTACACCGGCTAATTATGTAATCGGTACAGCCGAACTCGATTGCCGACGGGTCGTTCTTTGTGGAGGGGACTTTACGATTCGTGGGGGCGCTGGAGATGGCAACATTGGCCAAAAATACATAGTGGCAGAGAAACTGGCGCGAGATCACCGCATGCCGCTCATACGGCTTCTAGATGCCACAGGGGGAAGCGTCAAAACATTCGAAAAATTAGGGCACACATATTTGCCAGATATCGAATCTCCAGATTTATCCACCGAAATTTTAAGTCAAGTCCCGGTCGTTTCAGCTGTTCTTGGATCAGTCGCAGGACTTCCAGCTATTCAAGCGTGTCTGTCCCATTTCAGCATCATGGTGAAGGACACTAGCCAGGTGTTTGTTGCCGGACCCGCTGTAGTTAAAGAAGGAGTCGGCATCGACATCACTAAAGAAGACCTTGGAGATGAACGAGTCCAAATTCCTAATGGAGTTATCGACAATTTAGCTGAAGATGAACAGGACGCCTTTGAACAAACCCGAAAGTTCCTCTCTTACCTCCCTTCAAATGTGTGGGAAATGGCCCCGCGATCTGAGCCAAAAGACCCGGTAGATCGCAGGGAAGAGATGCTGCTAGAAGCAATACCTCGTATAAAGAGGAGGATCTATTACCCGCATAAGATCCTTGACGCGGTCCTAGACGTTGACTCATTTTTTGAGATAGCGCCGTTGTCAGGAAGAGCCCACATAACCGGCTTAGGTCGAGTAGATGGCTATCCGGTTGGGGTAATGATTAACAACCCTCTTTATTATGGTGGAGCAATGGGCCCACTCGAAGCCGAAAAGGCAATGAGATTAGTCCAGCTCTGTGACACCTTCCACCTTCCACTAGTTTGGCTATGCGATGAGCCGGGTTTCCATGTCGGACCCGAAAATGAAGCGCAAGGAATTCTTCGCGGCGGAGCACGAGCCGTTACGGTCTTTGCAGCCTCGAAAATGCCCTATATCTCTATCCTCATGAGGCAATGTTATGGCGTCGCTGGTGGACTGCACGTCCGACATAGCGGCATGTACCAAAGGTACGCATGGCCATCGGCTCATGCTGGCTCGATGCATATAGAGGGCGGAACAATGGTTGCGTATAAGAGAGAAATTCAAAACGCTGAAGATCCGAAAGCGAAACGAGAAGAGATAGAGGCACGATTAGAAGCCATCGCTTCTCCGTTTAGGAACGCACACGCAATGGATATCGAAAACTTGATTGATCCGCGAGACACACGGCCCTTACTTTGCGAATTCGTGCAACAAGCTCAAACCATTCTTAAGACTCAGCTCGGACCAACAGCTGGAGCATCTTTCAGGCCGTAAGACTAAGCGGTCACTTCATCAACTATGGAGTCAATCATCGCTGAAACGTCATAGGCTGGTTCCCAACCCCACTCATCTCGAGCAAATTTGTCATCGATTCGCACATTCGCAGCAGGAGAATCTGCCGAATGCGAAAAAGATATTTCTGATCCGGGGATTTTCATAGCGACAGCCTCAGCTAATTCAGCTGCGGTAGGTGTCGGTCGCGGTCCATCAACCAGATAGTTGATTGAACGGATTGACTCAAACGGCGCGTCAGCCAATTCGACAGCAGCCCGAGCGGCGTCTTTGTAATGCATTATCGCTATTACGGCCTCAGGGGGCACCCAAACCTCAAATGGCTCACCAGCGGCAGAACGTTCAATCATCCAACTCGTGTATTGGGCAAGACTCCAAGTCGTGACCCCAGGCCCAACAATCGACGGGTAACGCAAGCTTCTAAAGTCTAATCCGTACTTCGATCGATAATAAGCGCCAAGGTTCTCTGCGAAGACCTTAGTAACACCATAAATGGTGTTAGGACGCTGCAAAGAAAGATCGTTCAAAGGTTCTGACCCAACGTCGCGTCCATAAGTGCCAATAGAACTGGCAAAAATAAACTGCTCAGTGCCAACAGTCCGAGCAGCCTCAATAGTTTCAATAAAGCCAACAGCGTTTATTTCTAATAATGACTGAGGATCATTTTCCCCCGGCCCTGTCAATATTGCCCCAAAATGATAGATAGTAGACGGCTCAACTTTTTCGATAAGTCCCCCTGTGCTTCCAGGAGTTGCTAAGTCAAACTGATGCAGCTGAACCTGGTCGGCTACACCCTCAAGGCGTCCTAAATTCCCAGACCTATGACCGACATGGACTTCTTCGCCTTTGTCGAGCAAAATTCGAACAATTTCAGCGCCGATGAAACCGGTACCACCGGTAATAAGTGTTGACATATCTACAGGATGACATGATCTGGCGGTGAAGCGCTTCGATTAGTAGCTTTAAGGTATGACATCCATCGATAGTCGAAGAGAACGTGTAGCGAAGAACTGGGGACTGACAGATGAAATCGTCATCATCCGATCTGGGTCTCTTGTGCCAATCGATGGCACTGACATGCACTACCCGTATCAGCCCCATCCCAATTTCGCGTATCTCGCTGCCGTTGGAGTTCCCGACGCTGTCCTAACTTATGATGCCCAACAAAATCATTGGGAAACCTTCGGACCAAGAGCTACATCAGATGAGTTAGTTTGGGAGCAGTCATCGCAAGATCTTGGCATTCCGGTAGCAGAACTAGAAAAATGGATTGCCAGCAGACCTAACCGTAAAATCTGCGAGGCGAACACTGATCTAAGATTGAACCAAGGAATTGGTGAGGCACGGATATACAAAGACGAAGATGAGTTAGATGATTTGCGTAGCGCAGCTTTAACTAGCCGAGCTGGCTTCGATTGGGTTTTCGCAAATGCTTCGGTTGGGATGACTGAACGCGAGATTCAAGTAGGTATGGAAGCGGAATTCTTCAAAGCCGGAGCTCCGCGAACGGCGTATCAGAGCATCGTCGCGAGCGGACCGAACGGCGCATTCCTACATTTTTTTTACGGTCAGGATGACACATTACGTCCCACCAGCAGAAGCCTCGAAGCGGGCGATATGTTGTTGATTGATGCAGGTGGCCAAATCGGCGGATACGCCAGCGATGTGACTCGATCCATGGTCGTTGGAGCCAAGCCAACAGATACCCAAGACTTTCTGTGGCACCTGATCCAACGAACCCAAGAAGTTGCAATAGACAGATGTCGTCCCGGAGCCGAATGGAGAGAAATTCATTTGGAGTCAGCAAAAATGATCGGAAGTGGGCTTATAGAACTAGGCCTTCTGAAGGGTGACATAGATTCGTTAGTTTCATCCGGTGCGGTCGCATTGTTTTATCCTCATGGTCTCGGTCATCTCATCGGGCTAGCGGTTCATGACTCCGGTGGATATCAGAAAAGCCGTGAACCAAGTTCACACCCACAACTGCGCTACCTAAGGACCGACAGAGTGTTGGGGAAAGGCATGATCACAAGCGTTGAGCCAGGTGTCTACTTCATCGAAGCTTTGCTGCAGGACCCAGAAAACCAGCATACGTTCGCTAACGAAGTGAACTTTGAATTAGCCGACGACATGAAAGGCTTCGGTGGTATCCGCATCGAAGATGACATTCATGTCACAGATAATGAGCCTGAAATCTTAAGCTCCGCGATAGCCAAACCATTAGTAATTAACTGGTGATGAATCGTAATTTGAATTCCCTTTGATGTTAAGAAACGAGCCATAGTGACAAAAACGCAGCACTCTTACGAGGCCGTAATAATTGGGGGAGGAATAATTGGTTGCGGCATTGCGTATGAGCTCAGCAGACGGGGAGTCAGAACAGCGGTAATTGAAAAAAATGTTGGAGCTGGAGAGGGTTCAACAAGTGCCTCCTCTGCGATTATTCGCTTTACGTATTCAACGTATTCAGCGGTAGCTATGGCGTACGAAGGTTTAAGGTACTGGGAAAACTGGCAGGACTACATACAAAAAAAAGATGGAGGTGCTACTCCAAGCTTTCATCAATGCGGCATGTTTGCCGTCAAAAGTAAGCAAGTTCACTACCTCAAGTCATTGCCGCACTTTGATCAGATAGGCATCCCATATGAGCATTGGGGAATCAATGAGATAAGAAACCGCATACCCAGTTTCGACTCTCGCATATTCGGTCCTCCGAGCCGTCCGAGCGATGATGCGTTCTGGGATGAGCCAACCGAGTTAATGGAAGGCGGATTGTTCACACCGGAAGCCGGTTATATAAGCGACCCAAGGCTTGCGGCTCAGAATCTTCATTATGCAGCCGAACAGAAAAAGTGTTCGTTCTACTTCAAAAGCGAAGTCGAACAAATTTTGACAGAAAATAACAAAGTTCAAGGAGTGAAACTTGCTGATGGCACCAAGGTCGATGCTCCTATCGTCATTAATGCTGCCGGTCCCTACAGCGGAACTATCAACGCAATGGCTGACGTTCTAGACGACATGTCAATAAAAACGCGACCACTTCGTCAAGAGGTTTGTGTAGTTCCTTCTCCGGAAGATCTTGATTTCGAAAAAATGGGTATGGCAATAGCAGATGACGATGTCGGCATTTATCTACGCCCTGAAACTGGAAATAACATTTTAGTGGGAGGCACAGAACCCGAATGTGATCCGTTACGGTGGGTACCCGCAGACCATCAGGGTGAAATTGACCCAGAACAATGGGAAGCGCAAGTTTTACGATTGAACCGAAGAATCCCAAGTGCAGGGGTGCCTCACCAAAAACTCGGAGTTGTCGGGGTTTACGACGTTTCAGACGACTGGAGTCCGATCTATGACGCTACAAGTTTGGAAGGATTCTATGTGGCTATTGGAACCAGTGGAAATCAATTCAAAAACGCGCCAATAGCTGCTCATTGCATGGCGGAGTTAGTGCTCGCAGTGGAAAGCGGATATGACCACGAAACAAAACCGCTCGTAGTGACTGGACCGCACACAAACCTAAAGATAGATATGGGCACTTTTCGTCGTAACCGACCGATTAATCCCAATTCTCCTATGTCTGTGCATGGGTAGTCAATAAAACTATTTCCAAGCGAAAACAGGTTGCTCGAGGTGATCAATCCGAACATTTTGTCCCTCATAGGCCACAGCACGAAATTGGTACAAAAGCGCTCCAGTCGGGGCGTGGATCAAATCACCTCCAATAGGGAGCTGAATAACTGGGTCTGGGCTTTCAGGAATTTTCACAAAACGAGGAGAATCAGATCGCGTTAACTCTCGAATAGAAACCCTGTGAATAGATCCCACTTCGTCAGGGTTTGCCATTGGTTCGACTCCATCTTCAATCCAAAATACGAAAGGCGAAATGATATAGCCGGAGCGAGTTACATAATCATCGAGACGCCCAAGGAAATGAGCAGCACTCAATTCAAGACCGACTTCTTCGTGAGCTTCGCGTATGGCTGCGTCGAGTAAAGTTTCAGAACCATCGACCCTGCCCCCGGGAAGAGCCCATTGACCCGGATGGTCTCTAAGCTTCGCAGTGCGCCTCGTCAAGAGCACCGCAGCACCCCCAGCAGTACCCTCAATTGAACCCGTTAAAGTATCATCTTCACGAATCCCGGGAATATCAGCCATTAATTTCAGTCGTTGTTCGGCTCCGAATTTTGCTGCGCTTTCATCGTAACCATGAACTGAGTTATCGCTATCAAGGACTATAAGGCATACCGAAGCG
The DNA here is from genome assembly GCA_905477545.1 of uncultured Acidimicrobiales bacterium. Lineage (GTDB taxonomy): Bacteria > Actinomycetota > Acidimicrobiia > Acidimicrobiales > Poriferisodalaceae > UBA9040. The sequence continues at coordinate 9,446 of CAJQGN010000154.1, forward strand.
CGCACGAATCCATCAGCATCAGACTCTCTGACTTCGTGCTGGTCTAAATTTTTCACTATTCGCGCACGAAGGTCTTGGTCAAAAACTACATCCTTAGTCATTTAGGAAGTATCGCGCACTGCGACAACCTGCGGAGTTGAGTATTCTTTATTAATAAGACTCTGAAAGGCGATATCGGCATGCAAGCTATAAATCTTGACGGCGTGAGTTTCGGAGCTGTTGTCTCAAATATCGATTTAGAAGATCTTGATGAGCAGCATTTTGGTGAGTTGTATCAACTGTGGCTAGACAGAGCACTCCTCATATTCCCCGAAGCGCATCTGACCCTTGAAGCTCAAGATACGTTCGCTAAGCGCTTTGGAAAGCTCGAATTTCCGAAAGCGGTACCAATATCAAATATTGACAAAGACGGGAAAGTTCATTCGGCGAGAAATGATGACGTAGTGAAATCGCTGAGAGGGAACGAGGGATGGCACCACGATTCGACGTATATGCCGATCCAGGCAAAGGGAGCTGTTTTCAGTGCAGAAATTATTCCGAGCGAAGGTGGATCAACTGGATGGGCTGACATGCGCGCTGCCTATGAGCAACTCGATGACCAACTACGAACAAAAATTAATGAATTAACTGCCTCTCACTCTTTGTATTACAGCCAAGGACGGGCAGGTTATTTACCCTCGCAACAAAACGAAGATGGCACATACGAAATGTATGGTTATCACAATCAGGAAGTTCCGCTGCGGCCGTTAGTGAAGGTCCACCCCGAAACTGGCCGTCCGAACCTTGTTATTGGCAGGCACGCCCATGACATAACCGGGATGGACTCTCAAGAGTCAGAATCCCTACTCGATGAATTAAATGACTGGGCCTGCCAAGAACCACGCACCTACCATCACCAATGGAAGGTAGGAGACGTGGTTATCTGGGATAACCGGCGCCTTATGCACCGAGGAACACCATTTGATATGTCCGAACCAAGAAGAATGTGGCACACCCGAATAGCGGGAGAACCACAAACCGAATTAGCCCTCAACCACTGAATGTCCCATGAGCCTTATTGAAAAAATCCGTTCCGATATGACAGCTGCCATGAAGGCAAAAAATAAGCTAACTGTCTCTACTCTGAGGTCGGTGATAGCAGCAGTCCAACAAGCAGAAGTAGCGGGATCTGCATCATCAACTCTCTCAGATGAAGAAGTTTTGAAAGTCATTAGTGCTCAAGCTAAGCGTCGCGTTGAAGCAGCAGAAGCATTCGACGCAGGGAATCGACCGGAACAAGCTGAAGCAGAGCGCTTCGAACTTGAAATTTTGACAACGTACCTACCATCACAACTTGATGAAAGTGAAGTCAAAAGCATAGTTGTAGAAGCTTTGGCTGAAGGAAATTTCTCATCAATGAAAGATATGGGCGCAGCGATGAAAGCTGTAAACGAAAAAATTGCTGGACGAGCTGAAGGCCGTCTAGTTGCCGATCTAGTCAAATCAGAACTCTTATGACAAACCCTAAACACATCGTCCTTGTAGGGTTTCTCCAAGCCCAAAACTGCACCACAATTCCAGCCGCGTGGCGGCATCCAGATGCTCGCCATGACGTCACCAGCGCAAGTTTCTACCGTCATGTAGGACAAACTTTAGAACGCGGGAAATTTGACTTAGGTTTTTTCGATGACAGGCTTGCTATGCCAGACCTTTACGGAGGCGACCACCGCCATACGGTCGAAAATGGTATTCGTTGCGTCAAACTTGACCCGGTAACAGTTCTGACAGCTATGGGTATGTCAACTGAACGCCTCGGGTTAGGCGCTACATACTCAACCTCCTACTACGAACCGTTTCATGTAGCTCGGGTTTTCGCCACTTTGGATCATATGAGCGAAGGTAGAGCAGCATGGAATGTTGTCACCTCAGTTAACGACAACGAAGCTAAGAACATGGGTTTAGCAGAAGCTCCGGCTCATGACGTTCGCTATGACCGCGCTGATGAGTTCATGGAAGTAGTCCACGGCCATTGGGACAGCTGGGAGAAAGACGCTATCGAAGCCAACAGAGCAACAGGTCGATACGCGGACGGTGAGAAGGTCCACCGATTAGACCATGAAGGAAAGTTTTATAATTCGCGCGGCCCGTTCACAGTCCCGCGCACACCTCAGGGGCATCCAGTAGTTATTCAAGCCGGCCAAAGCGGCAGAGGCGTTGATTTCGCCGCTAGGTGGGGGGAACTACTATTTATGAGCAACCCATCATTAGCTGGCGCCAAAGCTAATTATCTAGCGACTAAAAAGGCAATCGCAGACGCTGGACGAGACCCGAACCAAGTAAAAATAGCGAATCTTACGTTTCCGGTCGTTGGGCGCACCATGGCCGAAGCTGAAGACAAACGAGCGGCATATGACGAGCTGCCAAATCTCATAGATGACCTGTCGTTACTTTCAGAGGGACTGAACTTTGACTTTTCGGTCAAAGACCTAGACACACCACTGAGCGATACAGATGTCCAAGAAATGACAGGAATTCAGGGTATTAGAAATCAAGTGTTAGAAGTCACGGGGAAAGATAACCCAACAGTAAGAGATTTCGTGAACGTTTCTGGGAGAGGCCGCTTGGCTCACCCGGTAGTTGGTGGCCCAGTCGAATTAGCTGACCATTTCGAAGAATGGTTTACCGGCGAAGCATGCGATGGTTTCGTGATTGCTGCAACGCACATGCCGGGCGCTTTCGAAGACTTCGTGGACCTAGTCGTACCAGAACTCCAAAAACGAGGGCTATTCAGAAATGAATACCAAGGAACAACGCTACGTCATCACCTAGGCATAGACCTACCAGAACGCGGAAGTTGGCGTCGTTAGCTAGAAGAGAGACTCTGGGCAAACGAATCAACGATCTCTGACCCGGTGGCCATAAATATTGGATCGAGAGCAGCCAACGATTCCAATGCGTTACCCAAAGCCTTTATCCTAAAAGGCTGTCCTGTAAGCCAGGGACGTAAAGTCAGCATCAGAAGTCGACCAGTTTGCTGACCATCGGCATGCATCTTTGAACCCGCCGTAACAATCATTCGCTGCCAGCTATCTAAAGAAGCACGGCGAGTCCACAAAGCGAACTCGTCATCTAACTCTAAAAACAATGGCAAGGCGGTCAGATCACCATCTACGGTCGACATCTTGTAGGGCTGCTCGTCGTTGGGCCAATCACATATATAGCTAAGGCCTGCAGAGGCAGCTAACTGAGGCGTTCGTGCCGACTCAACACCTTCGGGCGATAGCCACCCTCGAGGACGTAAGCCAGTCTGCTGCTCCAAGATATCTAGGGAAGAACCAATAGTTTCGATTTCTTCGTCAACGCTCATTTTTGAAGTAATCAGCTGGCTAGCGGCAATTCCGTGTCCAATGAGTTCACACCCCCTTTGCATGCAATGCTCTATTAGCCAGGGGTACTGCAAAGCAGTAGTGGCATCAACAGCTACCGTGGCGGGAACACCGTGCCGATCTAACATATCTAAGACTCTGAATATGCCCACCCTGTGCCCATATTCGCGATGTGTAAGTTGAACATAATCGGGAGTAGGGAACTTAATCAGCCCTCCGCTAGGAGAGCGCAGGCTGTAGGATCCTTCAGGAGGCTCCCATTCGTAATGTTCTAAAATAACGACAGCTCCGAACGCTAGAGGCGCATCTTTTGGCCAACGTAAAATTGGTCGTTCAGGAAGCGGTAACCAATCATAATGTTGGTGATCCATACCTTCTTGCCGGTTAGCAGGCATTTGGTTCCCCTGATATATGAGCGGCATGCGCAACAAAACTGTCGTAGCTGTGCTCAATAAAATGGTCAGCGATCTCTGACGCTGTTGGCTGCCAAACATCATCATGACCCAAGACGTAATCCAGCATCTCATCTAAGGCATCAATCCGGTGAGGCATACCCATAAGGTAGGGATGAATAGCCAGAGCCATTACGCGACCAGATTGGCTGCCCTCTTCATAGAGCGTATCAAACTGGTTTTTGACCATGGTTACAAAATCTTGCGGATCATGATGCTGCAAAAAAACAGGTACATCGTTTAATTCAATGCTGTAAGGAACTGAAATAAGCCTGCCGTTTCGAACCTTGATGGGAACTGGCTGATCGTCGTGTAGCCAATCGGCGTGGTAGGTAAGTCCTGCTTCAGCCATAAGGTCAGGCGTTCGTGCAGTATTTGAAACTGCTGGACCAAGCATTCCGCGCAACTCTTGACCTGTATGACGTCGAAGAGATGCAATGCAATCAACGTAAAATTCTTGCTCTTCGCTCTCACTCAAAGATGAGAGATACCGGGTGTTGTAAATTCCATGACTCATAATCTCCCAACCTCGATCAGCCATAGCTTTGCCGATCTGTGGGTAATGATCAAAAACCGCCAAGTTAGTCGAAGCCGTGCATCGAACATTGTAACTATCGAGGACATCAAGCATCCTCCAGAAACCGACACGGTTACCGTAATCGCGATGCGCGTACCCCTGAACATCAGGGTGCGGTGAACGCGGCCATGGATTCCGACGAGGATCACGGGGAGGTAAATATTCGTAATGCTCAACGTTTGGGGCTACCCAAAAAGCCACGCGTGCTCCATCGGGCCACGAAACAGTTGGCCGATCCACCATTGGGAGATAACCGATCCGGTTTGGGGGCAAATCCATGACTGAACAGTATCCAATAGAAATGCTTTAAGACGATCGTGCTAGCTAAATGTCTACGAAGAGCTAATGTCGAAGATATTCAACTGAAGCGAGGGAACGAGATGCTTGACCAATACAGGGTTCTTGACCTAACAGACGAACGAGGACACATTGCAGGTTTTATGTTGGCTCAAATGGGGGCAGAAGTAATAGCTATAGAAGGCCCCGAAGGTTCCCCCGCCAGAAAACTCGCCCCCTTTGCGCACGACGTAGAAAGCGAAGATACCTCTCTCCATCACTGGGCATACAACCGAGGTAAAAAAAGCGTCGTCCTTGATATAACAACACCTCAAGGACAGCAGCAGATGAAAGACCTGGTAGCCGGCGCTGACATTCTTATTGAGTCGTCGGGAACTGGTACTTTGAACGAATTAGGACTCGGTTACCAAGATCTATCAGAGATCAATCCATCTTTAATTTACGTTTCGATTACGGCCTTTGGAAGCGAAGGACCCAAAGCAACTTGGGTCTCATCAGATATTTCAATCCAAGCTTCCGCAGGAAACATGGTTTTGACTGGTGAACAAGACCGGGCGCCTTTGCGGGCCGGAGGAACCATCCCTCAAGCGTACGCAAATGCTGCATCGGAGGCGGTCGGTGCGGCTCTCATAGCAATGCATGAACGCCAAACTGTTTCAGGACTTGGCCAACACATCGACATTTCAGCCCAACAGAGCATGAATCAGGCTACTCAGTCATCTTCGTTAGCGACTCCATTGGGAGCGTCGTTAGTAACGAGAATCGCAGGCGGAGTAATGCTAAACGGCATGAAAGTGCAACTCATGTGGCCATGCAGCGATGGGTACGTATCAGTAAGTTTCCTGTTCGGACCAAGCTTCGGTGTTTTCAGCAAAAACCTCATGGATTGGATTTTCGAAGAAGGTTTCTGCGACGAATCCACGAGAGACAAAAACTGGTTTGAGTACGCCTTTATGCTTGTCGATGGGAGCGAAACGCCTGAAGAATACGAACGCGTAAAAAACGTAATCGGTACTTTTTTACTAACCAAAAATAAAAATGAGTTACTTGCGGCAGCGCTCTCTCGCAGGCTCCTCATAACTCCCATAACAACAACCGCAGAAGTCGTGAACAGCCCACAACTAGATTTTCGTGACTACTGGGAATATGTGGAACAAGGCGAACATGGCACTATCAAATACCCAGGACCATTTGCGAAATTTAGCGAGTCGCCTCTAACTAAATTAAGTGCTCCTCCAACATTGGGTGAACACACCAAACAAATACTTGAAGAACCTCAAAGAAATCCTATTAACGCCGTAAAAGCAAAAGTAAATTCAACTGCTCGGCCGCTAGAAGGACTAAAAATTCTGGACTTCATGTGGGCAATGGCAGGACCTGCCGCCTCCCGAGTTCTTGCTGATTATGGTGCTCAAATAGTTCGAGTTGAATCATCCAACAAAATTGATGCAGTACGGACACTCGCCCCATTTCCAAATGACGTCGCTGACCCAGAGCTTTCAGGAATTTTTCATAACATGAATGCCGGTAAACGGGGGCTAACCCTTGACATGGGAAAACCTGGCGCAATAGATGTTGTCTGGGATCTCATCGAGTGGGCCGATGTCATTATGGAATCATTCTCGCCCAAAGCTATGGTCGCTTGGGGAATCGATTACGCCCAAATCGCTGAGCGATACCCTGAAAAAATTATGACCTCGAGCTGTCTAATGGGGCAAACCGGCCCTCTGTCACTACTCGCAGGTTTTGGGACAATGGCATCCGCGATCTCAGGATTCTTTTACCCCGTTGGCTGGGCCGACCGTGCGCCGTGCGGACCTTATAGCGCTTACACAGACTACACATCACCTAGATGGCTAGTTGCCTCAGTTATGGGCGCCTTAGAGCATAAACGTCGCACCGGAGACGGCCAATACGTTGATCTATCTCAAGCAGAAGCGGCGTTGCATCTGATGAGCGCAGCACTCCTGGAGTACTCAGTAAACGACAGAATTTGGGAAAGCGCAGGTAACCGTGATTTAGTCTTTGCGCCCAATGGTGTCTACGCCACAGCAGGAGAAGACCGTTGGATAGCTATTAGCTGCACCAATGATTCAGATTGGCTTGCACTTGTGAAAGAAATGAAAAGACCGGACTTAGCTTCTATCGCCTTAGATGAGCGACATAGACGCCATGATGAAATAGATGAAATCATAAGCCAATGGGCGGCGCTCCTCGAAGGGGAAGCGCTTATGGATAGGCTCCAAGAGTTGGGGATAGCTTCACATGTAGTCCAAAACTCGCCAGAGCTCTTAGCTGACCCACAGCTCATTCACCGCAATCAGTTCGTTGAAGTCAACCATGCAAGCTACGAACCTTTCTTTGTGGACGGAACGCGTTTCAAACTTTCTCGTACTCCCGCACAAATAACCGATTCAGGACCAAATTTCGGTGAGCACACTTTTGAGATACTGGCTGACTATCTGAAATACGATGGCGATAAAATCGCAGAACTTGCGATCGCGGAACTTCTCGAATAGCTCCACTCCAGGAATTCATGAGAGAAAAATAGTTTACGGCTTCCATAGCCGCCGACCGGAAAGCTTTTGATGACGGTAGGAGGTCGAGTCCTTACCAGGTGTCAACCATTGGCCTCTTTTTGCCCTCGCGAGGCTCAGGGCTAGGGGCTGCCTTCAGAGCCATTGATATCCAGGTGCGACTTTCTGCTGGGTCAATCACATCATCTAACTCAAATGATGTCGCAGTACTTACTGCTTTTCCGCTTTCGTATAGCTTCGCTACCATCATCTCGTAGTACGCGATTCGCTCCTCCGGGTCCTCGATAGCTTCCATTTCTTTGCGGTAGCCAAGTTTTACGAAGCCCTCTAACCCCATTCCTCCGAACTCTCCAGTGGGCCACGAAACACAAAAAATAGGTGCCTTGAAACTGCCGCCAGCCATTGCTTGAGCTCCTAGACCGTAGCCTTTTCGTAAAACAATCGTCATAAATGGGACGGTGACACTAGCGGATGTAACAAACATTCTCGAAGCATGCCGCACGGTCGCAGCGTATTCCGCTTCAGGCCCAACCATGATTCCCGGGGTGTCACACAAAAAAATGAGAGGAATATCATGAGCGTCGCACAGTTGCATGAAACGGCTACCTTTATCGCCAACGTCAGCGTCGATAGCGCCGCCTAGGTGATGATTATTGTTCGCGATAATCCCAACAGCACGCCCTTCTATCCGACCAAATGAGGTGACGCACCCAGGCCCCCAACCTTTACGAATTTCTAGCACAGAGTCAACATCGCACATTTTGTCAATGATGTGGCGCACATCGTAGGCACGAAGTCGATTCTCGGGAATTGAGTGCCGCAGCTCACGTTGGTCATGCGATTCCCATTGAGATGTGGCGCCTTGGAAGTAGGAAAGATATTTTTTAGCTACTTCGACTGCTTCCTCTTCATCTTCCACAAGGATATCTATTACCCCGTTTGGGTATTGAACGTCAGTTGGGCCAACTTCTTCTGGTCGGAAAACTCCGAGGCCTCCACCTTCAATCATCGCCGGCCCGCCTATCCCGATGTTTGAGCCTTCAGTAGCAATAATCACATCGCAACATCCCAAAAGAACAGCGTTCCCGGCAAAGCAGCGACCGTTGGTGATGCCTACTAGCGGCACTAGTCCGCTCAGTTTTGCAAAAAATGTAAAAGCCCAGCAATCGAGTCCAATGCCGATGCCATCCGTGTCGCCGGGCCGTCCGCCTCCACCTTCGGCAAACAAAACAGTTGGAAGTTTGTTAAGTTCTGCAACTTCGAAAAGGCGATCTTTCTTTCGGTGGTTATATAACCCTTGGGTTCCAGCAAGAACCATGTAGTCATAAGACATGACCATTGTTTGGGAAACTTTTTCGTCAAAAAGATGGCCATTGACGCTCCCAACTCCTGCCACCATTCCGTCGCCCTGAGTATTAGAAATTAGATCATCCATGCTTCGTCGTCGTCTTTGAGCTGCGACCATCAAAGCCCCGTACTCAATGAACGTGTCCGGATCGACTAGCTGAGCAACGTTTTCCCTAGCTGTGCGGTGCCCTCGATCATGACGTTTCTCCACCGCCGCAGGCTTTGATTCGTCAAGACCTATCTGGTGACGATCGAAGACTTCTTGAAGGTCAGGGCGAACATAATCAAGGTCTATGGAGGCATCAATTTCTTGGTCTTTTAAGTCAACATCAGCTTCTTCTATAAACAAAAGTGGATGCGACTCATAAACAGTATCGCCCGGTTTAACTCCAACTAGTCGAACGACGCCACTGAGTGTTGACGCGATAACGTGCTCCATTTTCATAGCTTCCATAACCAGAATCGCGCTTCCTTCAGCTACAAGATCGCCTTCCTGAACTGAAAGCGAAACAATTGTTCCTTGAAGTGGTGCTTCGACTGCTTGACTACCCGCAGGACCGTGCGCGCTAGCAGCTGACCTTTCTGCTGGCTGGGAAGGAGTTGAGGTAACCGATGAAGTAGCGCTAGCAAGATCACCGTGTTCAAGCACTGCAAGTGGGTCTCTGCTGACTTGCACTCCAGCTAATGGTGACGCAGAAATAGGTACTTGGTGCTGTTCATTCTCCCGAGCTGCTTCAGCAAGATCAGCACCGTTTTGGTTAATGAAATTAGTAGTTAGGTCATTCTCTTGAACTTCTGTCCGATCCAGTAACGCCATCAAGTAACTGATGTTCGTTTCGACGCCTTTAATATGGAATTCTTCCAACGCTCGACGGGTTCTTCGAACAGCATCTGCGTAAGAGGAAGTTGATGAGTAACCGATAACTTTCGCTAGAAGAGAATCATAGTTAGGGCTGGTCGAGTATCCGGTGTACCCATATGTGTCAACACGAACTCCCGGACCGCTAGGCGGATCGAACGTGGTAAGGGTCCCACCGGTAGGACGAGGGCTCCCTTCAATGGTCATTGTTTCGGTATTAACTCGGCACTGGATCGCGTGACCACGCGGCTCAGGGATTTGTGCTTGTGTCAATCCGAGGTCCGAAAGTGATTCGCCCCCAATGATTCGAATCTGACTTTGAACTAGATCCACTCCGGTCACGGCTTCCGTTACGGTGTGTTCGACCTGTAGGCGCGCATTAGTTTCAATGAAAGCGACATTGTTAGGATCGTTTGCGTCGACGAGAAACTCCCAGGTTCCAAGGCCTCTATAGCCGGCGTGTTGAGCCATTTTGACTGCGGCATTAGCTAAGAGTGCGCGCGTGTCATCAGGAAGAGTGGGAGACGGTGCTATCTCAATAATTTTTTGATTCTGCCGCTGAATAGTGCATTCTCTCTCGCCTAAATGGCTGACCTGATCACCATCGCCAATGATTTGAATTTCAATGTGTCGCGCCGCTTCGATAAGTTTTTCTACGTAAACGTCTCCGTTGCCGAAGGCAGCTTTTGCTTCGCTCTGACAACGCTCATATGCAGCTGCCAGATCATCTCCGACTCGGACTGGACGCATACCCCGGCCTCCGCCACCGGCAATAGCTTTGATCATGACTGCCCCGTGCTCATCGGCGAACGCTTGAACATTTTCAAGCGTCGTTGGGCCAGACGTGGCTGGAGCTAAAGGCACGTTGAGGTCGGCCGCCAAGGAGCGAGCGGCAGTCTTATCTCCGAAAAGAGCTAGGTGCTGAGCTGAAGGCCCAATGAATTTCAGGCCGTTTGACTCTGTAGCTGCTGCAAAATCAGCGTTTTCAGCTAGGAAACCATAACCAGGATGAATTGCATCGCAGCCTTCCGACAAGGCACTTTGGATAATTTGGTTTATATCTAAATAGGCAGATGCTCCAGTTCCCTCTAAAGAAACCGCAGCGTCTGCCATCGGTACGTGGAGCGATTGGGCATCATCCTGGCTATAAACAGCTACGGTAGCAACGCCTAAATCGCGTGCTGCCCGAATAATGCGGACAGCTATTTCTCCTCGGTTAGCGATTAATAACTTCTCAACGCTCATGAGATCTCCTTAACAAACGCGGCGAACAAAGTTTTAGTGCATAGCGAAACAGAATGCGCTTCTAACCGCGAGGTAATGGATCCAAAATAACGACAACCTGCCGAATATGACTCAGCTCAAGGCCTCGATCGTCAATAAAAACAGCGTCGGTCGTGGACCAATGTTTCCCTTTCCGCAGCTCGACGCCTCTCCATCGTCCAGCAACTGTTACTGAACCGCCAGCCCTGTGCGCCGATAAATGCTGAATCCGTCCAGAAGCATGAATGCCAGCAGGAAACCTGTAGCTGTGTCGGATTAAGGGCGTCATCTGGCCTGGCGCCCATGAAGGATGGACAAGAGGAACGACA
>CAJQGN010000155.1 GCA_905477545.1 uncultured Acidimicrobiales bacterium
CCTGGACCGACGTTATTCAATATTTTGTTAGTGTCGTTTTTCATCTTCTGGGTTCGATTTACGTATCCTCGACTCAGGGAAGATCAATTGCAGAAGTTTGCGTGGAAAGTGCTAATCCCGTTAGCGCTAGTCAACATTGTCTTAACGGGTATCTTTAAGGTGGTCTTCTAATGCCGCAAGTTCCTGGTTTTATTAAAGGCCTTGGCGTCACCGCTAAAACAGCTGGTCGTACATTGTTCCCTAAGCGTGGCTGGAAAACTCTTATCCCTGCGCCGCAAAAAGGTGCGGTAACGGTTCAGTATCCTCGCGAAAAAGAAGCTCCACCAGACAGAGCTCGAGGAGTGATAGCCCTTCACGAGGAAAACTGCACTGCTTGCATGTTGTGCTCGCGTTCTTGTCCGGATTGGTGTATCTACATAGAAGGTCACAAAGTTAAAGCTCCTCCGCGCCGTGCCGGGGGCAAGGCACGTTCAGTGAACATGCTCGATCGTTTTGATATCGACTACGCATTGTGCATGTACTGTGGAATTTGTGTAGAAGTTTGCCCGTTTGATGCTTTATTTTGGACTCCTGAATATGAATACAGTGAGCCAAGGATCGCAGATTTACTTCATGATAAAGTTCGCTTAGGCGAATGGATGGATACTGTTCCGGACTTCCTCGAATATGAGAGTGGTTCAGAAGAGAAAGTCCGGAAGGTACCGAGGTAGAGCTGCATGGTTGCGCAGAACATCGCCTTTGGAATTATTTCAGGGATCGTTGTCCTTTCCGCGTTGCGGATGGTTACTACCCGAAATATTGTTCACTCGGCTCTTTTTTTAGTCGCTGTTTTGGCGGGTCTTAGTGGTCAATATGTCTTGTTAGCTGCAGAGTTTGTGGCGACAACACAAGTTTTGGTCTATATCGGTGCCGTAATGGTGCTGTTCCTATTTGGGATAATGCTTACGAAAGCTCCAATTGGGAAAAGTATGCAAATGACTGGCACACAGTGGCCGATTGCTGCTGGTGTTGCTTTGATGCTCGGTGCCGTGATTTTGTACAGCTTGTTAGACCAGTTTGGGTCTGAGCGAGTGACGGAAGGCGGGAAAATCTACCGAACTGCTGATGTGGGTGATGAGGTATTTTCTACATACATAATTCCGTTTGAGGCGATTTCAGTGCTTTTGTTGGCTGCTCTCATTGGGGCCATCGTGTTAGCAAGGAAGGATTGACGTGCTTCTTAATCAGTTTTTGATCCTTGGCGCAGTTTTATTTTGTATAGGTGTATATGGGGTACTGGCTCGCAAAAATGCGGTTATGGTCCTCATGTCAATTGAGCTCATGCTTAATGCAGTAAATATAAATATGGTGGTTTTCGGCGTTCAACACGAAGTGGTGTCTGGACAAGTATTCGCTCTGTTTATAATCGCGGTCGCTGCTGCTGAAGTTGGAGTGGGCCTTGCGATTGTGCTGCTTTTATACCGGAACCAAACAAGTATCGATGTCGAAGACTTCGACCTGATGAAGGGTTAGAGGTGAAACATGTGGATGCTTGAAAATGCTTTTCTAATACCTCTTATTCCGGCACTTTCGTTTGCTGTAATTTTGTTTTTCGGTAAACGAGTTATTGGTTCAGGCCGAGTTCACCTCATTGGGATTACGGCCGTAAGCCTGATATGGGTCCTGTCGCTGGTAGCTGCGTTTCAGTGGACCCAACGGGTTGAACATCCTTCTTCAGACGCAATAGCGCAGATATCGGTCGACGATCATGGTGACGATCATGGTGACGATCATGGTGACGATCATGGTGACGATCATGGTGACGATCATGGTGACGATCATGGTGACGATCATGGTGACGATCATGGTGACGATCATGGTGACGATCATGGTAAAGCAGCAATGCATAGCGAATCTGGGCACGGAGGAGGCCACGGTTCTGCTCTTATTAGTCCAGTAGTTACTTCTTACTCTAAGTGGTGGTCTAATGGCGGCGTAGATTTTGCAATTGGGACCCATGTAGACGGTCTTACCGTGTTGCTGCTGGTAGTTGTGGCGTCGATTTCTCTGCTAGTTCATATTTACTCTACCGAATATGTAAAAGGTGATCGAAGATACGTTCACTACTACGCTTTTTTGAGTTTGTTTACAGCTGCGATGCTGTTTTTTGTTATGGCTCAAAATATTGTGCAGCTTATAGTTGGCTGGGAGCTCGTAGGCGTATGTTCTTTTGGGCTGATAGGTCACTGGTGGGAAGAGAAGCCAAATACCGATGCGGCCTTAAAAGCTTTCTTAACGAACCGAGTCGGCGACATTGGTCTTCTCGTAGGAATGATTGTGCTTTGGGGTACTTTCGGGACCTTCTCGATAGATGCGATAAATACTGCTATTTCCGCGTCGCCAGGGACTCAGCACTTTGCCTTGCTAGTTGCAGCGTGTTGCCTAATGGCTGCTGTAGCTTCAAAATCTGGTCAGTTCCCACTCCACACCTGGCTCCCAGACGCAATGGCAGGGCCAACGCCTGTATCAGCGCTCATCCATGCAGCAACAATGGTTGTAGCTGGTGTGTATATGATTGCCCGGCTATACCCAGTTTTCTATGATGGTTTTTCTATCGGTACCTCGTCGATTAATTTGATGGCATTTATTGGTGGCTTTACTGCTCTCATGGGCGCAGGATTGGCCTTCGCTCAGTGGGATATCAAAAAAGTCTTGGCCTATTCAACCGTTTCCCAATTGGGATATATGGTGATGGCTCTTGGTGTTGGGGCCTGGACTGCCGCTATTTTCCACTTGTTCACTCATGCGTTCTTTAAGGCTTGCCTTTTCTTAGGTGCAGGATCTGTAAGCCATGCCGCTCACCACACATTCGATATGCGAAAGATGGGTGGTTTAAAGAAATTTATGCCACATACCTATTGGACGTTTGTAATAGCGACTTTGGCACTGTCGGGAATTTTCCCGTTTGCTGGATTTTGGTCTAAGGATGAGATTCTTTTAGGCGCCAAAGTTGGCCAACAAAGCGGCTACCCGTTAATGCTCATTTTCGGTTGCGCGGTAGCCTTTATGACTGCGGCTTACATGACCCGTGTTGTTTGGTATACCTTCCACGGTGAATATCGCGGACACGGACACCCTCATGAATCACCGAAAGTTATGACCGTGCCGCTGTGGATTTTAGCAGGCATGGCTTTAGTAGGTGGAGCGTTCAATTTACCTGGGCCAGTATTGAAACCTTTCGGACTCGAAGGGCTAGCTCACCGAGTTCAGACTTATGCGGAGCCTTCTGTCTATCTGTCGGGACTAGGGCTGTCGCATCCTGACCCTTCGTTAAGCATGGCGTTAATAGGCCTTGGGCTTGCGCTATCAGGAATAATTGTTACTTACTTATACTTTTGGCGAAATATGGGCCCGAAGGGCCTAACCGAGCGAAATAAATATGCAAAAGCTGGGTATACATTTCTCGAGAATAAATATTACCTTGATTATCTTTACAATGACATAATCGTCGCCTCGATTAAAAAGCCAATTGCTAATAGTGCGAATTGGTTTAATCAAAACGTGCTCGATAAAGCAGTTAATACAGCTGGCGAGTCTGCACGAGATAGTGGTCGGTGGATATACAAATGGATCGACCAGGGAGCTATTGACGGATCAGTCAATGCTGCCGCACGCGGTGCTGATACCTCAGGCGAGGGGTTACGCACCATTCAGTCCGGAAAGGTTCAGAACTACGGGCAGTTGCTATTTGGAGCAGCTGCAGTTCTAGCCATCGTATTCGTTATCGTTATTTAGGAGCAGTTCAGTGGAAGCGACAGGTTTTGACGCTTGGGTTCTTACCTTGGCCGTGTTCCTACCTCTTGTAGGCGCACTCATCATGATGGTAGTACCGAAGGCCTATGAGCTAGAGGTAAAACTAATTGGATTAGGGTCGTCTTTGGCGGCTCTGGCAGTTGGGATCTATATTCTTTTTCAATTTGACTATGGTTCGTCATCAGAGCTGCAGTTCGTCGTTGATAAAGGCTGGATCGACATAATCAATAGTCGGTACATAATTGGGCTAGATGGACTTTCATTGCCATTGCTTCTGCTTTCTTTGTTGGTTGTGCCTCTATGTCTTGTCTATAGCTGGAATCATGTGCCATCTCCTGGTAACCCAAAGGCATTTTTCATTCTTCTTCTGATTCTTTCCACTGGAATGAACGGTTCGTTTATATCGCAAGACATGATCTTATTTTTTGTGTTCTTCGAAATCGTGTTGCTGCCTATGTATTTCCTCATAGGAGTATGGGGCGGTGAAGAACGTAGATATGCCTCGCTAAAATTCTTTCTGTATACGTTATTTGGTTCAGCATTAATGATTATTAGTTTCTTAGCTTTGTTCTTCCTATCCAAAGACGCTGCTGGAAACCCACTACAAACGTTTGATATGAGACTCCTTACTGATGCTGCAGGTAGTGGAATTGTTAAAACGACGCAGGTTTGGATTTTTGCTGGGTTATTTATTGGATTTGGGATAAAGGTTCCGATGTTCCCATTTCATACTTGGTTGCCGGATGCGCATACTCAAGCGCCTACGGTTGGGTCCGTAATTCTGGCAGCAGTCCTGTTAAAATTAGGAACATATGGGTTTATTAGGATAGCTATCCCATTCCTACCTGAAGCTGCAGTGGCATGGGCTCCTTGGATTGGTTTGCTTGCCGTCATCGGAATTATATATGGAGCCCTTGGGTGTCTCGCCCAAAAAGATATGAAGAGGCTTATTGCTTTCTCATCGGTTGCCCATATGGGTTTCGTCATGCTTGGCATAGCAACTCTCACTGACTTTGGGCTCAACGCAGCGGTATTTGGAATGGTTGCACACGGCCTGATCACGGGCATGTTGTTCTTTGTTGCTGGTTCGATCAAAGAGCGCTATCACACTTTAGAAATCAGTCGACTTGGTGGCCTCTTGAAGTCAGTTCCTCGCATGGGTTGGATTTTGGGTTTTGCAACAATGGCATCGCTTGGTCTGCCCGGACTCGCCGGCTTCTGGGGGGAATTTCCAGCTATCTTGTCGGCATATAATCCTGGCGCGGGGCTTTCAGAAGAGCTTTTCCGAACCTACATGGTTATTGCCGCGATAGGAACTGTACTAGCAGCGGGCTATTTGTTGTGGCTGTACCAAAGAACAGCATTTGGCGAACCTACTGAAGAATTCGCTGATCACGCAATACCAGATGTTTCAAGAAACGAGTGGATTGCATGGGTTCCTTTTTTGATCGGAATTGTCCTGTTCGGTGTGTGGCCGAACCTAATATTTAATCTAACTGATGGTGTCGTTAGCTCTATTACCGCCAACGTCGAAGCAGTTGTGGCTGGTCGTTGAACATGGAAGCCCTATTGGCCTTCACCCGGCCGCCACTTGATTGGCACGCTCTTGCCCCCGAGCTAACGCTTCTTGCAGTCGGGACAATCCTGACCATGGTCGATATTATTTGGGACGAAAAATCTAAACAGGTAATGCCCACACTGGCGGGCGTGGGGCTGTTGGCCGTATTAGTGCCAATTATGACCTTGGCATTAGATGGAACAGATCGAGCTATGTTCGACGGCGCCTACGTGGTTGATGATTTTGCTCTTGTAATGAAGGCGCTCTTCATAATCATTGGTTATGTCATTGTACTCATGTCGGTGGACTACATTCGTGATGGCGACTATTACGAGAATGAGTATTACACTCTGATGCTCACGTCGCTTCTCGGTATGTTGATGATGGCGAGCTCTCGAGACCTCATTAGCGTTTTTGTTGCGCTTGAGCTTCTTTCTATCCCTGCTTACATGATGGCTGCCTGGCGTAAAGGTGGCCGTCGCTCGAACGAAGCTGGCTTGAAGTACTACTTGATGGGTGTTTTTGCTTCGGCTGTAATGCTTTACGGCATGTCATTGATCTATGGGCTAACCGGTTCGACTTCCTTTAGTGGTATTGCATCGGAACTGGCCTTAGATGATAGTGCAACTGCTTTATCAATTCTTGGCGTGCTGTTTGTTCTGATTGGCTTTGCGTTTAAAGTTTCTGCAGTCCCTTTCCACAACTGGGCTCCAGATACTTATGAAGGAGCTCCAACGCCAGTGACAGCGTTCCTTGCAGTAGCCTCAAAGGCGGCGGGTATGGTGGCACTGATTCAGCTAGTTTTTGTTGCCTTCGATAATCACGAAGTTATTCAGCCATTTTTTTGGTTGATAGCAGCTTTAACAATGACTATCGGTAACTTAATAGCTTTGAGACAAACGAATATCGTTCGCTTGCTCGCATACTCTGGGATAGCTCAAGGCGGGTTTATGCTCGTTCCGTTTGCAGTCGCTGGACAAGCTTCAGAACGTGCCTTGCAAGCGATTGTCGTCTACCTCATAATCTATGCTTTTATGAATTTAGGCGCCTTTTCGGTAGTCCTGGCGGTATCACGAAAAACGCGATCTGGAGAGTTGGAAAGCTTTGGAGGGTTATTTCAGTACGCACCTGGTCTAGCTGTTGCAATGACAATTTTCCTTGCAGCTTTGGCTGGTATTCCCCCAGCCGGCGGCTGGTTCGCGAAGTTTGGTTTGTTTAGGGCACTCTTAGATGCTGGCGGAGCTTGGGCAGCAACACTTGGTGTAGTCGTGGCTATAAATACCGTTATAGCTTTTGCTTACTATGCGCGAGTCCTGGGACAAATGTGGTTTCAACCAATCCATGAAGGAGATGAGCGTCCAGTCAAACTTACTAGCGCTCTCGGTTCTGCCTTAGTGATAGCACTTGTAGCAACAATGGCATTTGGGATTTTGCCTGGGCTTGTAGGCCACTTCGGAGAAGTCGCAGTTCTGTCGACACTTGGTTTCTAGCGGTAAACACCTTTCATGGTTGAAAAACTTCGTCGATTTGATGAGTTCGTTGAGGAAGCGCTGTACGGGGATGCTGGTTTTTACACTTTTGGCGGGCAAAAAAGTGATTTTACTACGTCCCCGGAAACCAGCACACTTTTCGGAGACTGCGTAGCACATTATTTAGACAATGTTTGGGAAAGTCTCGGGCGCCCGAGCCCATATGTGGTAATCGAAGGTGGGTCTGGGCCGGGACGACTGTGCAGAGACGTGCTTCTTGGAAGTTTACGATGCCGAGACGCAATCCGTTATGTGATGGTTGAACGGTCTGAGAATCAACGAAAGAAGGCGTTAGCTGAGGTCGCAAATTCATGTTTTGCTGATGTGGAGGAGTTACCCATAACTACTTTGTCTGATCTGCCGAACGGACCCTTAACAGGTGTTGTTCTTGCTAACGAATTACTGGACAATCTCTGTCCACGTCTTTTAGTCAAGAGAGATGAAGGATGGAATGAAATATATATAGATGGGTCTAGAGAAATTTCTAGAGAAGCCCCGAATGACGCAATCAAAATGGCAACCGCTCTTGTAGGGGAGGTAGCATCTGGAGTTCGGGTGCCGCTGCAGTTGAAAGCCGCAGTATGGGTCCAACGTGCCATCAACTTATTGGATCGAGGACGTGTGCTTGTTTTCGACTACGGATATAGAACAACTGCAGATTTGGTATCGCGGCCTCAAGCAGATTGGCTGCGCACATATCGAAACCATCGCAGGTCTGGGAGTTATTTGGAGTCACCTGGCTCTCGAGATATTACGTTTGACGTGGCATTTGACCAGCTACCTAAACAAGCAATGATTTCCACTCAGAAAGAATGGTTAGAGTTACACGGGATAGAGACGTTGGTGGATAATTATCGACAGATATGGGAAAAAGAAAAAAATAAACCAGATGCTAGAACCTTGGCCGCGTTGACAATGATAAAAGAATCAGAGATGCTCTTAGACCCAAAAGGTCTAGGAGGTTTCATAGTGGCGGAATGGCAAATTTCGTAGAAGAAATTAAGGACCGTTCGTCTCGTAAAATGAAGCGCTAAGATTGTCGTGATCTGCAAGTAGAATTGCAGCGAGCGCTATCACGTGAGGGAGACCAAGATGTCCGAGCCCACTATTGAGGACTACTATATTGAGAATCGTACGTTTCCTCCTTCACAGCAATTTCAAGAAAACGCGCTAGTTGCGGATAGATCGCTATACGAAGAAGCAGAAGTTGATCGTCTAGCGTTCTGGGCTCGACAAGCACGAGAATTAGTTACTTGGTATAGAGATTTTGACACCATCTTAGAGTGGAATCTTCCCTTCGCTAAATGGTTTGTCGGTGGGAAACTTAACGTTTCTTATAATTGTCTTGATAGACACGTGCTGGCCGGTCGCGGCGAAAAAGTTGCTTTTCATTGGGAAGGCGAGCCCGGTGATACCAGAACTCTCACGTACAGCGACATGCTCAAAGAAGTGTCAAAATTTGCAAATGTAATGAAGTCTCTAGGTATCCAAAGAGGTGATCGGGTCTGTATCTACATGCCCATGATCCCTGAGTTGTCTATAGCTATGTTGGCGTGTACTAGAATCGGAGCAGCGCACTCTATTGTGTTCGGTGGTTTTTCCGCAGATTCGTTGTCAGATCGAATTAATGATGCGAGCGCGAAACTAGTTGTAACTTCCGATGGTGGTTACCGACGAGGTGAACCCTTCGCTCTTAAAGAGACAACCGATCTAGCTTTAGCTGCAACCTCAACAATAGAAAATGTTGTAGTGGTCCAGAGAACTGGTCAAGACGTTAATTGGAATTCGGAAATTGATCACTGGTATCACGAGTTGATGGACGTAGCATCCTCTGACTGTGAACCAGAAAAAATGGATAGCGAAGACCTTTTGTACTTGTTATACACGTCTGGGACAACTGCTAAGCCCAAGGGCATCATGCATACAACTGGTGGTTACTTAACCCAGGTTGCCTTTACTCATAAGTATATTTTTGACTTAAAAGCAGATGAAGATGTCTACTGGTGTGCTGCGGATATTGGCTGGGTAACGGGACATAGCTATATCGTTTATGGGCCACTAACTAATGGTGCGACGTCTGTGATGTATGAAGGAACTCCTGACACTCCGAGACCCGAATTTAGGCAAGGTGACAGAGGCGATTGGCCAAAAGACAGGTTGTGGGACATTGTGGAACGGTACGGAGTTACACAGCTTTATACTGCTCCAACGGCAATACGGACATTCATGAAATGGGGTGCTAAAGAGCTCGAAGCTCGTGATCTGTCAACTCTGCGAGTTCTTGGCACCGTTGGAGAACCAATTAATCCTGAAGCTTGGATGTGGTACCACACTTATATCGGAGGTGAGCGTTGTCCGATAGTCGATACCTGGTGGCAAACCGAAACTGGTGGGCACATGATTACCCCAATGCCTGGTGTTACCACAACGAAGCCGGGATCAGCTACTAATGCAATACCAGGCGTGGTAGTAGAGGTTGTTGACGATGTGGGCAACAAAATTGAACGAGGTGGCGGATACCTGACAATCACCGAGCCGTGGCCAGCCATGCTTCGAGGTATTTGGGGAGATCCTGAACGATACAAAGAGACGTACTGGAGCGAATACGAAGGAAAATATTTTGCTGGTGATGGCGTTAAAGTAGACGACGATGGTTATCTCTGGCTTCTTGGACGGGTAGATGACGTGATGAACGTTTCTGGTCATCGGATCTCGACGACAGAAATTGAATCTGCACTAGTTGATCATCCATCGGTGGCGGAGGCAGCGGTCGTGGGCGCAACTGATGAAACGACTGGTCAAGCCATTGTCGGTTATTGTATTTTGCGTGGTGGAAATGAGTCGTCAGAAGAGTTGAGAGAAGAAATTCGTCAACATGTTTCCATGAAACTTGGAGCGATTGCGCGACCGAAAGCAGTGGTCTTGGTTCCAGATCTACCTAAAACTAGATCGGGGAAGATCATGCGCCGCTTACTTCGTGACGTAGCAGAAGGAAGAGAACTAGGTGACACTACAACGCTTGCTGATTCCAATGTCGTTGATGAGATTCGAAAGAAAGCAGCGGAATCTACTGAAGATGATTGAGTCAACCAGAAGATGCCCAAGTTTATAGATGGTTAATGAACCGAGTCATTGGTTTTGGAATGGAGCTACTAAGCAGTCAACTGACTGTGTCATAGTTGACATTGATGGTGTGCTCGCAAATGCAAGCACACGTCAACATCATTTGGAGCCGCCGTGGCGAGATTGGGACGCTTTTTTCGCTGATTGTATTGATGACGAATCGTTTGAAGAGACAGTAACGCTTATTGATCTGCTTGATCCCACACTTGCTGTTATTTTACTTACGTCGCGTCCTATGTGGGTGCAAAGGCCAACGTTGCAGTGGCTAGCAAAATTTGATATTCGTTTTGACCTTTTGATCATGCGGCCTATAGGGGATTTTCAAGCCTCACCCGGCTTTAAGAAAGATGAAACAAAACGTTTATCTGCCAGAGGGTTTGTTCCGAGGTTAGCTATTGAAGACGATATGAGAAACGTGCGGATGTATCGAAGTATCGAAGTCCCAACTATATTTTTAGAGAGTGGATACCACCCTCACTGAGGATGTTAGCTTCACTTGTTAAATCCATAGGTACTGAAAGGTTTTAGCTTATGAAAAATACCTTGAAAACGACTACTTTGTTGGCTCTTATGGGTGGGCTAATAATGTTCATCGCAAGTTTTTGGGGGTCGGGCGGTCTCATATTTGGGTTCCTTGTAGCTATTGCTATGGTCGGAGGAAGCTATTGGATGAGCGATAAGTTGGCGATTCGATCGGCTCGGGCAGTTGAACTTGGAGAAGGTGAACTGCCGGAATATCGAGCAATCATGATTGAGCTAAGCCAATTAGCTAACTTGCCAATACCAAGGCTTTACGTAAGCCCAGATATTCAACCAAATGCCTTCGCAACCGGCCGTAACCCTGCAAATGCAGCAGTTTGCGTCACTAGAGGCCTTGTTGAGCATCTTTCGTGGGCTGAGATTAGAGGAGTTCTCGCGCATGAAATGGCTCACATAAAAAATCGCGATATTTTAATTGGGTCCGTCGCTGCAGCGATAGCGATGGCGATTAGTTTTGTAGCTAATATCGCTCAATTCGCGATGATCTTTGGTGGTGGTTCGCGGGATCGAGACAGAAATATTGGGGTCGATCTACTTCTCATTATTGTTGCTCCGATAGCTGCTGCTTGCTTACAGATGGCTATAAGCCGTAGTAGAGAATTTCAGGCTGACCGCAGTGCAGCTCGGATGATTGATGATGCCGAACCCCTTGCCCAAGCATTAGAGAAACTTGATGTAAGAACAAAAATAATCCCAAGTTTTGCGAATGCTAATCAGGCGCAAATGTACATAGCGAATCCTTTAGCAAGCCGTAATATGAGCTTCAAGGGAATGTTTACTACCCATCCGCCGATGGAAACTCGGATAGCTCGGCTTCGGGACAATAGCTGGCGATAGATCTGAAAGTCTCTAGATTTCTAGTCGCGAAAGTTTTCAAATTGAAGTGGCAGATCAAAGTTTCCGCTTTTAAGCTCCGACATAACAGTTTGCAGGTCATCCCGCTTTTTGGAGATTACCCGTAGCTGTTCACCCTGAGTTTGAGATTGAACACCCTTGACGTTGAGAGCTTTTATAAATTTGTTTAATTCTTTGGCCTTTTCAGAAGATATCCCTGCTTGCAAAGTCACAATTTGTCGGACAGTTGCCTGAGAAGCTTCCTGGATTTCTTCGTAGCTAATTGATTTGAGGCTAATCTGTCGTCGGACTAGTTTCTCTTCAAGAACTTGACGAAGTGCAACAAGTCGATCTTCGGTACTAGTGCTTAAAGTAATAGACATCTCGTTTAACTCAAGGCTGCTTCCAGTGTTCTTAAAGTCGTATCGATTCCCGATTTCCCGGCTTGCTTGGTCAACAGCATTACGAATTTCTTGCATATCGATTTCTGAGACAACGTCGAATGAAGGCATGTAACTAATCTACACGGGGTTGCACCAATGAAGAATTCAGAATAATCCTAAAAATGAGTGGGTAGTAGGTGGGATCACAAGGTGTCGACCGGGTATCGTGACGGCGAATGGGTCGGTGCCCGAGCGGCCAATGGGAACGGGCTGTAAACCCGTCGGCGTACGCCTACGGAGGTTCGAATCCTCCTCGGCCCACAACTATGGCGAGCCCTTAAGGGCTCGCCATAGTTAATTTGGTCACTGCTGCAAAGTGAAATGTAACTAAGGCGGATCAATTGGTTTCATCACGATGGTATTTCAATATGAAGGTTCCGAGCATCCGCTTCTTAACGCGACTAGTTTCTTAAGGTTATGGCAAATTCTTGTTACGCTGAACGCGACGGACATATTTACACCATCACAATTAATCGACCTGAGCGAATGAATGCACTTCATCCGCCAGCCAGTGCTGAAATGTCTGAGCTCTTTGATGAATTCCAAAATGACCCGGAGCTGTGGGTGGCAATTGTTACTGGGGCGGGCGATCGGGCATTTAGTGCGGGTAACGATTTGAGATATCAGGCCGAAGGTGGAGACAGATCTGCTAGCCCGGAATCTGGTTTTGGAGGGATTACAGCGCGTTGGGACCTTGATAAACCGGTAATTGCTGCGGTTAATGGCGTTGCAATGGGCGGCGGATTCGAAATAGCCTTGGCTTGCGACATCATTATTGCCAGCGAGAATGCTCTGATGGCGCTTCCGGAACCCAAAGTAGGGTTGGCTGCATTAGCTGCTGGAGTTCATAGACTTCCAAGACAGATTGGTCTGAAAAAAGCTATGGGAATGATGCTCACTGGGAGACACGTTCCTGCAAAGGAAGGTTACGAATTAGGTTTTGTGACGGAAGTTGTACCTCAAGGAGAAGCACTTACGGGAGCGAACCGTTGGGCTGAAATGATTCTGGAATGTTCTCCTATGTCTATTCGTGCTACTAAACAAGCTGCGATGCAAGGACTAAATGTAGCTGGCGTGCGTACTGCTCACGAAGGTAAATATGATGCGGTCAAGGCAATGACAAAAAGTGATGACTACGTTGAAGGACCAGTAGCTTTCGCAGAAAAACGTGCTCCGATATGGAAAGGTCGTTGAGTTGACCTTGTCTTTGCGAAGGGCCGTTGCCGTTAGAGAAGCGATTGCAGATATTCGACTGATAGAGAGCACTGGGGTAGATCGGGCTGCTGTGGATGGTATTCGTGACCGTCTCATTGCACTAGCTGCGGACCAAGACTTGTTTCCGAGAAGCGATTTTCCAGTGCCGAAGAATAATATAGGGGGGCAACTTTATTTACTTTCTCAAGATACCGATGGGCGATTTGCTCTTTACGTGCAAGCAGTCGCTGGTGCTAATTCTACTCCTGCTCATAACCATACGACCTGGGCCGCAATAGTGGGTTTAGAAGGTCAGGAACTAAACCGTTTATATAACGGACATGCGGAGAAAGGCAAACCAGAAATGGAGAGCGAGTACATCGTTGAGCATGGTACCGGAATAGCTTTTCTGCCAGAAGATGTTCATTCGATTCATATCGAAGATGGCTCACTGAATTTTCATTGCTATGGCTTAGATTTAAATGCCCTAAGCGAGCGCCAATACTGGAGCGAAGATTCCGATCAATGGAAATATTTTAAAAATAAGTTTGACATAATAGACGCGAGAATATGATTTCGGTAGAGGAACTTGTTGCCGCTCTTTCTGATCAAGATGAGTTGGCTTTATTAGACGTTCGAGAACAAGGGACGTATAGCAATAATCATATTCTGTGGGCAGCCAACCTGCCGAGGTCGACCGCAGAGTTGCGTATCAGTAAACTGGTGCCTCGATTGTCGACTCGAATCATTTTGGTCGATGAAGATTTGATGGTAGCGGCCGACGTCAAAGTTACGCTTGAACAAATGGGTTACAGCAACGTGAATATGCTCGAAGGTGGAATTGCGGCGTGGTCAAATCACGGCCAAGAGTTGTATTCAGGTGTAAATGTGCCCTCCAAACTTTTCGGAGAACTAGTAGAAAGTCGCTATTCGACTCCACATGTTTCTGCGCACGAGTTGCAAAACTGGATTGACTCTGACAAAAAATTGGTGGTTCTTGATTCGAGAACTAATCGTGAGTTTAGAACGATGAACATACCAACGAGCCGTTCCTGTCCGGGCGGTGAGCTCGTATATAGAATCTTTGATCTTGTCGAAGATGATACGACTATCGTTGTGAACTGCGCCGGACGGACCAGAAGCATAATGGGTGCTCAGTCCCTGATAAATGCAGGTGTCTCTAATGAAATTTTCGCGCTAGAGAATGGGACTATGGGATGGGAACTAGCGGGTCTTACTTTGGAGCATGGCGCTTCTGAATCAGTGAAGGCGCCAACTGAGAAAGGCCAGTCTCAAGCGAGCGAGGCTGCAAAAAGAGTGCGCAATAAGTCCAATATTGAGTTTGTTACCGAAGATATTTTGAAGCAATGGGTTAACGATCATGCTCACACCACATACTTATTAGACGTTCGAAGTTCTGAAGAGTATTCGGAAGCGCATTTGAAAGGCTTTAGGTCAACGCCCGGTGGCCAATTGGTCCAGGCCACCGACGAATACATGGCGACTCTCGGAGCAAAAGTGGTGCTAGCAGATGACGATTACACCCGAGCGACAATGTCAGCATCTTGGTTGAAACAGATGGGCTGGGACGTGTTTATTTACGAACATGGAGCGCTGGATCGTGAGCTAGTTGCTGGCTTAGAAGAAATCGAGTTAGAGGCCCCTGAAGTTCCCAATACATTAAGTGTTGGAAACTCTCTAATTATTGATTTGTCAACAAGTGCTGAGCATCGGCGTGGGCACATACCCGGAGCAATCTGGGGTGTGCGTGGACGATTATCAGAATTAGCTCAACGGCATAGTGATCCCAATCCTAAGTCCATTATTTTGACTGCTAAAAATCAAATAATTTCAGCTCTGGCATATGAAGAGGCTCAAAAAGCATGGCCGGATGCAGAGGTAAGAGTTTTAAAAGAATGGGATGGAGAAGAGGAGCAGGGTTTAGATACCGATGAAGTTATCGATGATCTTTGGATACTTCCATACGACCCAGTTGATGCTGAAGTAGCCCGAGAGGCAATGATTGGCTATCTCGTCTGGGAAGTTGACCTAGTAGGCCAATACGAAAGGGATTCCCTAGCTAACTATGAGCTTCGAAGCGCTGTCTGACTCAAATATCTCCATATTGAGCAATTACATCACCAAATTTAAGTGCATCGTCAGGATTATTTATAAGAGCGGTTAAACCTGATGCATTTGTGACTGGTACCACGATGCGGTCCACTCCGCGTGCAGCCATTTTGGGAATATCTTTTGGATCATCTGGCATGGGCATGGTTATTTCGATCAAATCGGGGTCACGTCCGTGTTCCTCAGCTGTGCGAAACGCCAAATCAATTCGCTCTTGCGGCGTATCTCGGGCCGGGAAATATCCATCTCCGAGACGGCCAGCACGTCGGGCTGCAAAATCTGTGTCACCACCGATGATGATTGGTACGGTTCCATTCACTGGCTGAGGCCGGCAGTAACAAGAATCAAAATTAACAAACTCGCCGTGGAAGGTAGGGGCTTCAGCTCCCCACAGTTCCCTCATGGCTGCCACGTATTCGTCAGTCCGCGCGCCCCGACGTTCAAAGGGAACTCCGATGGCATCGAATTCTTCGCGTAACCATCCCACACCGATGCCCAAAAGAATTCTTCCTCCAGACATGTAGTCCAGCGTAGCTATTTGCTTTGCAGCAACAACTGGGTTGTGTTGCGGCAAAATCAAAATAGCAGTGCCGAGCATGATGGTTGAGCTGGCGGCAGCCATGTGAGCCATCCAAATCAGCGGATCTGGGAGTAATAAATCTGAGGCACCATCAGCTAATTTACCGCTTTCGTTGTACGGGTAAACTGAGTCGTAGCTTGCTGGCATGATTGTGTGTTCTATAGTCCAAGCTGATTCAAAGCCTGCTTGTTCGCCAGCTTGAATCAATTCTGTAGCAAGCGAGGTATCTGAAGCGTATTGCGCAGTGTTGCAATATCGAAGTCCAAATTTCATAATTCCCCTTATAGTTCCCGATCCCTACTCATTGACAGTTAATCTACGCCAAGTTGAATCACCTTAACTGGAGAACCTATGTCTTATTTGCCGAATGTATCTGACATCTTTGATCCCTCGCAGTGGCGTGAAATAGATGGTTTTAAATTTAGGGATGTCACATACCACAGAGCTATAGGACAAGGGACAGTGCGAATAGCTTTTGACCGCCCCGATATTCGCAATGCTTTTAGGCCGAATACAGTAGATGAACTTTACCGGGCTCTAGACCACGCGAGAATGTCTACGGATGTGGGAGTCGTGCTCCTAACTGGGAATGGGCCCTCTACGAGAGATGGAGGTTGGGCATTTTGTTCCGGTGGAGATCAGAGAATTCGTGGAAAAGATGGATACAAATATGCCGATGGTGAGACAAGCGAAACCATAGACCCGAGCCAAGTAGGGCGGCTGCATATTCTCGAATGCCAAAGACTAATTCGAATGATGCCGAAGGTAGTAATCTGTGTGGTCCCTGGATGGGCAGCGGGAGGGGGGCATAGCCTGCATGCCACAGCAGATTTGACGATAGCGAGTAAGGAACATGCTCGTTTTAAACAAACTGATACTGACGTTGCCAGTTTTGATGGAGGATTTGGATCTGCTTACCTCGCAAAACAGATTGGACAGAAAAAAGCTAGGGAAATATTTTTTCTTGGTCGAACATATGATGCCGAACAAAGATTTGTGATGGGTGATGTGAATGAGGTGGTTGCTCATGAGCAGTTAGAAAACGTTGCATTGGAATGGGCTGCAGAAATTAATTCAAAGTCTCCAACTGGGCAAAGAATGGCAAAATTTGCTCTTAATCTCACTGATGATGGAATGATTGGCCAGCAGGTTTTTGCGGGAGAAGCAACGCGTCTTGCATATGGGACAGATGAGGCTACTGAAGGGCGAGATGCTTTTTTGGAGAAGAGAGAGCAAGACTTCAGCACTTTTCCATGGCACTTTTAATCTTATTAAGTTTTGGGAATGCGAATCTAACAACTTAGCTGTTCTGTCGACAATCTTTGCATGACTGTTACGTCAAGCCAGCGACCAAACTTTCGCCCAACTTGGCGCTCAACGCCAACAACCTGAAAACCATGCTTTGAATGTAGTTCAATAGACGCCTCATTATTTCCGGTTATGCGCGCAAAAATACTATGAAATCCATGTTCGTTAGCAAGGACAATTAGCTCACTGAGCAGCAAATTGCCAACTCCTTTTCCTTGATGATCTGGGTGGACGTAGACTGAATTTTCAACACTTGTAGCATAAGCAGCTCGAGGTTTGTAGGCCGAAAGGCAGGCCCATCCTAAAATTTTAGCTTTGTTCTCAGCCACGATGCAGGGGTAGACACCCGATCTTTCCCGAAGCCAAAGCCGCTGTTCATCAAGAGTGCGGGCAACTAAATCGAAAGTAGCAACACCCGTTTCAATCTCATGGTTGTAGATATCAACTATGGGAAGTGCGTCGTTAATGTCTGCGAGCCTCGTGTGCATTCTTCCAAAGGTACTGCTGCGCGCTTGTGGTTCATACGCATTCATCCGTATGCTAATGATTCGAATCTATTCTAATAATTCAAAACGCCGCGATAGCTCAGTTGGTAGAGCGCCTCCATGGTAAGGAGGAGGTCCCGAGTTCGAATCTCGGTCGTGGCTCGTAATATAAAGTGAAACCATGGCGGGATAGCTCAGTTGGTCAGAGCGCACGGCTCATAATCGTGAGGTCCCGGGTTCGAGTCCCGGTCCCGCTACAAATAGTTACATATGCGAAATTAGAGCTTTCGAAAAATTAAATAGTTTTCGTAAGTAATTATTTTAGCCCTTTAGATAAAGGGTGTGAGTCTTTAAGTTCATTTGAAATGGGTAGTCATAGAATCCCGAGACGAGAAGCTATGACGAGATAATAATTAGATAACCAAATAATTGATAAAATTCAAACAAGTCGCGAATAGGTAATCATGGCTGGTCCCTGATATCGTCTTTCTACGGCCAAAAGCCTTGGGAGCGCGCGCTTCCGCTGAGGGCAGTAGCTCAATTTGGTAGAGCACCGGTCTCCAAAACCGAAGGTTGCGGGTTCAAGTCCCTCCTGCCCTGCTTGTTATTTCTAACCCTAAAAATTATATGATTAAGATTTTCTAGAGAAATAAAGAAATTGTCCCATCCGACTCTATGACCCAATGGCGATGACCCAATGGCGATGAACAGACAAACTCGACGACACCTGCAAAAACAGGGTGAGATGAGCGCCGATGGCGCGCCCATAGCTAAACGAGATCGTCGAGCACCAGCAGCTAGCCCCCAAGACAACGAGCGAACTGGACCAGTCCAATTC
This sequence comes from uncultured Acidimicrobiales bacterium, assembly GCA_905477545.1. Classification (GTDB taxonomy): domain Bacteria; phylum Actinomycetota; class Acidimicrobiia; order Acidimicrobiales; family Poriferisodalaceae; genus UBA9040. The sequence continues at coordinate 18,355 of CAJQGN010000155.1, forward strand.
GTCCGGGAAGTACGTGGAGAGCTTCGTAAAGTTGTATGGCCAACAAAAGATGAGCTGATTAATTATTCGGCTGTTGTTTTAGTAACCATTGTAATTTTGACCGCCCTGATTGCGGGTCTTGATTACCTAGCGGGCGAAGGGGTATTGCGCCTCTTCGATGTGAACTGATGACTAACACTGACGTAAACTCAGACGCAGCTTTTGATCCGATGGCTGCAGCACGAAAGTTGATGGGCGCTGAGAAGTCGACCCCGCTTGAGGAAATAGTTAATGAGAGCGGCCAAAATGATGAAACCATTGGCATTGTCGACGTGGCTGCAGAAGTTCCGCTCGATAGCGAAAATGAAGTTGTTATTCTTGATGAAGATGAGTTGCTTGAGGCTTCCGAGGAACAAGAAATATCGGCATACGATAGGCCTGGTAAATGGTTCGTGGTCCATACGCAGTCTGGATACGAAAAAAAAGTCAAGCAAAATCTGGAAGCTCGAGTTTCCTCTTATGACATGGAAGACAAGATTTATGAAGTTGTCGTTCCAATGGAAGATGTCATGGAGTTTAAAAATGGTCGAAAAGTAGTTGTCCAGAAGAAGATGTTCCCTGGCTACCTGCTGATTCGTTGTCGGCGCAACGATGATGTTCATCACATGATTAGGAATACCCCGGGGGTTACTGGTTTTGCTGGGCCTGGTGGTAACCCCTCACCATTACGCAGGAAGGAAGTAGATTCTTTTCTTCATGTTAAAAAAGATGGAGATGAGCCGCAGCGTAAGACTAAGCCCCGTATGCTCTATGAGTTGGATGAAAGTGTCCGTATCAAGGAGGGTCCGTTCGCTGATTTCCAAGGCCAAGTAGTGGAAATCAATGAGGAGCAACTCAAAGTTAAGGTTCTAGTTAATATTTTCGGTCGGGAAACTCCGGTCGAACTCGATTTTTCTCAGGTGGCTAAAATCTGAGAGTAACTTATTGCCGGTAACGGTAAATAAATTAAATGCCCTAGTTGCTCTCGTTTTTGTGAGAGCCCCATAGACGGAGAGTAAGAATGGCGAAGAAGAAGGCGGTCGCCCTCGTAAAAATTCAGATACCGGCAGGTCAGGCGACTCCTGCACCACCTGTCGGAACGGCTTTAGGGCCGCACGGCGTTCAAATCATGGATTTTTGCAAGGCGTATAATGCGGCAACAGAAAGCCAACGCGGAACGATAGTTCCAGTTGAAATAACTATTTTTGAAGACCGTAGTTTTACGTTTATAACAAAAACGCCGCCAACCTCGGTGCTATTACGTGAAGCTGCACGACTTGATAAAGCCGCCGAAAATCCAGGGCGTGAAACAGTTGCAACTATTAGTGACAAACAGTTGACTGAAATTGCCAATATGAAATTACCCGACCTTAACGCATTAGATATCCAGGGAGCTAAGTTGCAGGTTGCTGGAACGGCGCGGTCAATGGGTATCGAGGTTGAAGGTTATTAAAATTGTTCAAGCCATTGCGTCTCATTTCGCAATGCCGCATATCTGGAACACCTCGCCAGATTTTTAGCGATTCGTTGAGGTAGCTGAAAGGCGAACTGATGAGTGGCAAAAAATACAAAGATTCGTTGAAAAAGTTTGACCGTAATATGCTTCACGAGCCAAACGACGCGCTGACTCTTGTAAAGCAAATGTCATCGGCAAAATTCGATGAAGCGGTAGATATATCTGTCTGTCTTGGTGTTGATCCTAGAAAAGCGGATCAAATGGTTCGTGGTACAGTGGCGTTACCGTCGGGTACTGGTGGCGATGTAAAAGTCGCAGTTTTTGCTCAAGGAGATGCAGCGGCTGAAGCTTCTGAAGCTGGAGCAGACGTCGTAGGTGCTCAAGACTTAGCAGAGCGGATCGAGGGTGGATTTACTGATTTCGATATAGCAATAGCAACACCGGACATGATGCCGATAGTTGGAAAATTAGGACGTGTTCTAGGCCCTCGTGGGCTAATGCCTAACCCCAAATCAGGCACCGTTACAATGGATATAGCAAAAGCTGTCAGTGAGTTCAAAGGCGGAAAAGTAGAATATCGAACTGACAAATTCGGTAACGTGCAATTGGCGATTGGTAAAGTAAGCTTCGAGGGAGCCGATCTCTTGGCGAATTTTGAAGCGGTGATGGATGAAATTACTCGGGCGAAACCAGCGTCTTCGAAGGGCAGATATCTGAAAAAGATTACCGTCTCTTCGACGATGGGCCCAGGTGTGAAACTGGACCCCAGTTCATTCAGTTGATAGAG
>CAJQGN010000156.1 GCA_905477545.1 uncultured Acidimicrobiales bacterium
GGACAGAGAAGCTCGGCGCAACCACATCGGTGGCGAAGTTCTCTGTTACGTATGGTAAGGGACTAAATATGTCACGAATAGGCAAAGCACCAATAACTATCCCTAAAGGGGTGACAGTAGAAGTTGCTCATGGGCTTGTAAAAGTAGCAGGCCCGCAAGGAAATCTTGAAAGCGTAATAAATGACGGGATATCGGTAGTCGCCGATGATGACGTGGTTAGCGTTACGCGAGCTGATGACACCCGTCAACAGCGTGCCTTGCATGGGCTGACGCGATCTCTGGTGAATAATATGGTCGAGGGCGTATCCAATGGATATTCCAAAGAACTGAATATTATTGGCGTCGGTTATCGTGTGGCTGCAAAGGGTAAGAGCGAACTTGAACTAGCCTTAGGGTTCAGCCATGCGGTCCATGTTTCAGCCCCTGATGGCGTAACTTTTGAATGTCCTGATGCTACAACTATCAAAGTTTCTGGGATTGACAAGCAGCTTGTAGGTCAAGTCGCAGCCAATATCCGTGAACTGAAAAAGCCTGAACCTTATAAAGGCAAAGGTATCCGTTACGCCGGCGAACATGTAATTCGTAAAGCCGGTAAGACAGGCAAAGGCTAGGTATTTGCAATGACGACTACGAGAAGTGAACAGCGCCAGAGGCGCCAACGAAGAGTGAGAAAAAAAGTATCAGGCACGACTGAACGGCCGCGACTGAGCGTATTTCGCTCGAACCGACACATTTCCGCTCAAGTAATTGATGATCAAACTGGGCTTACCGTAGCTGCAGCATCAACAATTGAAACAGATCTGCGTGGCGGATTGACGGGAAACAAAGACGCTGCAGCAAAAGTTGGGCAGCTAGTGGCCGAGCGGGCAAAATCTGTAGGTATAGACGCCGTCGTGTTTGATCGCGGTGGTAACAAATTCCATGGCCGTGTAGCGGCTTTAGCTGAAGCGGCTCGCGAAGCCGGACTCAAGTTCTAGGAGCCCATAATGGCAAACGCAGAGCGACCTAATAATGACCGTAGCGGCAATGATCGCGGAAATCGGAAGCGAGATGATCGTCGAAAAGATGATAACCCTAGAAATAGCGGTGATGACGGGCTTCGGGAATCTCGAGTAATTGACATCAATCGAGTTGCTAAAGTTGTAAAAGGAGGCCGACGGTTCTCCTTCACAGCTCTTGTTGTCATCGGCGATGGCGCTGGACAAGTAGGGCTCGGTTACGGTAAAGCTAAAGAAGTTCCGTTGGCTATACAAAAAGGCACGGAAGATGCCAAGAAGAACTTGTTCAAGGTTCCGTTAGCTGGCGCTACTATCATTCATCCAACTGTCGGAATTGCGGGTGCAGGCCGAGTTATGATGAAACCCGCATCGGCAGGTACTGGAGTTATTGCAGGAGGCGCAGCAAGAGCAATTCTAGAAGAAGCTGGCGTTGGAGACGTTCTTGCTAAGTCCTTAGGTTCCTCTAACCACATCAACGTTGCTAAAGCCACAATTGCTGGTTTGAAGAGTTTAAAACGACCGGATGAAATTGCTAAATTACGTGGCTTATCGCCTGAAGAGTGCATACCAGCAGGTCTTTTGGCTGCTTATAAAGAAACCGAACGCGGCTCCCAGCCATCAGAGGTTTCATTATGAGCGAAATTAAAGTTACTCAAATACGTTCTGCCATTGGTACGAAACCTAAGCACCGTGGGACTCTGAGAGCTCTCGGCCTCGGTAGAATTGGCAAAACAAACACACTACCCAACCGCCCTGAAATTCAGGGAATGATTCAGAAGGTTTCGCACCTAATTAACGTAGAAGAAAATTGAAAATTCTGCTGATACCAGTTTTTCTAACAAGGAAACCCAATGCTTAAACCACATGACCTACAGCCAGCTCCCGGCTCAAAGAAACAACCTAAGCGCGTAGGACGCGGTATCGGCGGTAAAGGCGGTAAAACCGCAGGTCGCGGAACCAAGGGCACTAAAGCTAGAAGTAAGGTCCCGGTTTGGTACGAAGGCGGACAATTGCCGTTGCAGCGTCGCCTTCCGAAAATGAAGGGTTTCAAAAATCCTTTCAGAGTTGAGTATCAAGCAGTAAACCTCGACACCATCTCAGAAACTGGTCTCGACGAAGTTACCCCTGAAGCTTTGTATGAGCGAGGTTTAATATCAAAGGGTGTAACAATTAAAATTCTCGGCCGAGGCGAACTTAGCCGAGCCGTACATGTTAAAGCTCATGCGGTGTCTGCGACTGCTCAGGCAGCTATCTCTGCAGCAGGAGGTACGGTGGAGATATTGCCACCGAACTTCAAGGGACCGCGTCCCCCTGCTCAGGGCAACCAACACACGAATCGATAAACGAGGTTCGCCGTGTTAGGAAGCATGCGAAATATATTCCGGGTGCCGGACCTTCGAACGAAGATCCTATTCACTGTTTTTATACTTGGCGCGTATCGACTTGGTTCTCAAGTCCCTGTGCCTGGAATCGACTTTGATGCTATTTTGTCGCTTCGCGAGGAAGCCGACCAATCAGGCGGGGTTTTAGCGTTACTTAACCTTTTCTCGGGTGGGGCACTAACGAACTTTGCGATATTTGCTCTCGGGATAATGCCGTACATAACAGCGTCTATTATTATTCAAATTTTGACCGTCGCTATTCCACGGTTAGAGCAACTGCAACAGCAAGGTGCGGTAGGACAAAAGAAAATCACTCAATACACGCGATATCTGACACTGGCTATTTCTTTTGTCCAGGCGACTGGTATCACATTTATCTTCGGTCGAGGCCAGGGAACAGCCTTAGGAAACACATCGGCAGTCATAGTTATTCCAGATTTTACGTTTCCGCGAGTAGCTCTAGTAATACTTTCATTAACCGCAGGCACAGCCTTGTTGATGTGGATGGGTGAATTAATTAGCCAGCGAGGCGTTGGTAATGGAATGTCTTTATTGATATTTGCCTCAGTTGTTTCTTCGATCCCATTTGACGGTGCACGACTCCGATCTGTTGAGGGAAACTTCTACCTGGTAGCAGCTATTTTTGTAGCGATTTCAATGATGGTTGCAATAGTTTTTATAGAGCAAGGGCAACGTCGTATCCCGGTGTCTTTCGCTAAACGTCAGGTCGGACGCCAAATGTTCGGGGGCCAAAATACCTATATTCCGCTTAAAGTAAATCAGTCAGGCGTAATACCAGTAATTTTTGCTAGTTCGATCCTCTTCCTTCCAGTTCTCTTATCGAATGTTGCTAACTGGGGATGGCTGCAGACTGCTGTCAGTGACTATCTGACACAGCCTGACAACATCGTTTACATCTTGTTCTTCGGCTCCTTGATTGTCGGATTCGCATACTTTTACACAGCTATTTCTTTTGACCCGGCGCGCCAGGCGGATAATATTCGAAAGCAAGGCGGCTTTATCCCTGGGATCCGTCCGGGACCGCAAACCGAAAAACATCTGAGTAAAATCCTCAATCGAATAACACTCCCGGGAGCTCTATTCATTGCTTTCGTCGCATTAATTCCAACAGTGCTGTTATCTCTTACTAGCGATATGGGCGGCGGCGCATCGGTGGGCTTTGGTGGAGTTTCAATATTGATTGCATCAGGTGTAGCTCTAGAAACAATGAAACAGATCGATAGTCAACTGCTACAACGAAATTATGAGGGGTTCCTTAAGTAAACCTGGTTGATAAACCTAGGTGTGTGCTGTTTGGAACATGGGCGAAGGAACGAAGGGACTAACGATATGACCCGACTTGTGATTCTTGGTAAGCAAGGAGCTGGCAAGGGAACGCAATGCGTCTTGTTAGCTGCTCACTATGATATCCCCCACATATCCACGGGCGACATGTTACGTGCAGCTGTTGCTGAGGGCACTGCACTAGGTCTTGAAGCGAAAGCTGTTATGGATGCAGGAAATCTTGTGTCGGATGAGCTCATTCTAGGAATTGTTCGTGATCGACTGTCCCAACCAGACGCTGAAAAAGGCTTTTTACTAGACGGGTTTCCTCGAACTAAGACACAAGCTGAGGGTTTATTAGAGTTACTTTCCCCAAATTCGATTGATCTTGCGGTAGATATAAGGGTTCCGGACGATGTTGTGACAGTTCGCATGTTGGAGCGAGGTCGAACAGATGATACCCCTGAAGCAATCGCAAGACGACTTGAGCTGTACAGGGCTGAAACGGCGCCGTTACTGGACTTCTTCGAGGTCAAGTGTCATTTCACAGCCGTAAATGGGCTCGGATCTGAGTCGGAAGTACAGGATCGTATCGTGGCAGAAATCGATGGCCGAGAATGATTAATTTTGTTTCCCGCGTTCTGAGATTGGACACTGAACCTATCCACGATATGCTCAATCTTCGGCTGAGCGGTGGATCCGCGCTAGCTTTTCACATTCCCTGTTGCTTTACCGAATCCTTGTGGTTCGGGGTTGAAGCAGCACCTACCCGGCTCTCATACCCTAGAACCGGCAACCAGGTAAATACATGAAGGTCCGTCCTAGCGTTAAAAAAATCTGTGACAAATGTCGAGTGATCCGACGTCATGGACGAATCCGCGTAATTTGTAGCAACCCTCGCCATAAGCAGCGGCAGGGTTAGGAGTTCTAAGTATGGCTCGTATTGCAGGAACTGATATTCCCCGGGAAAAAAGGGTTGAGATATCGTTGACGTACATATATGGCATAGGTCGCACGCGAGCGACGTCCATATGTGAAGTGTTGAACATTGGTCAAGCGACCCGTGTGCGTGACTTAACAGAAGAAGAAGTAGTTGGTATCAGAAACTACATTGATGACAACTTTAAAGTTGAAGGTGATCTTCGACGTGAAGTTTCGCAAGATATCAAACGAAAAATTGAGATCGGTTGTTTCCAGGGAACTCGCCATCGTCGTGGGTTGCCTGTACGTGGACAGCGAACACACACAAATGCTCGTACCCGTAAGGGCCCGCGGAAAGCTGTCGCCGGGAAGAAAAAGGTCACGAAGTGACCATCCGCGAAAGTAAGGACTGAAGAAGATTATGGCTAGTAATCAGGCGGGACGTCGTCCCAGACGTAAAGAACGCAAAAATGTCGGCCACGGCATGGCACATATTAAAAGTTCTTTCAACAACACCATCGTTAGTATCAGCGACAAGCAAGGCAATGTAGTTTCATGGGCTTCTGCAGGCGGTGTTGGATTTAAAGGTTCTCGGAAATCTACGCCATTTGCGGCTCAACAAGCTGCTGAGCAAGCTGCCAAATTAGCTATTGAAAATGGCGTTCGAAAAGTAGACGTCCAAGTTAAAGGACCAGGATCTGGCCGCGAGACAGCGATTAGGTCGTTACAAAACGCTGGTATCGAGATAAC
>CAJQGN010000157.1 GCA_905477545.1 uncultured Acidimicrobiales bacterium
TGCTTCGTGAGCTTCTTGAGCATTTTGAACTTTGCTTTGATACTGACGGGGTGAAGCAGGTAGGTGGTCCGAGCCGTAATTCTCTGCTGCGACGCTTCGTGCTGCCCGCATTGCGCTATCTGATAGCGTTGTGCTGTCGGTACGCATATATGTGATGTAGCCCTGCTGGTACAGGCTTTGGGCCGCTCCCATAGCTATCTTTGAGTTCATTCCGAGTTTAGAACTGGCAGCTTGCTGAAAAGTTGAAGTAGTGAACGGTGCCTGAGGTCTTCGCCGGTAGGCGTCATGATCAACTGAATCGACAGTGAAAGGAACTCCTTCGATATTTTCGGAAATACGTACTGCATCAGTTTCTGTTAATGCCATTACTTTGGCACTTTTTAGTTTCCCGTCTTCACCGAAATCTTTTGTTAAGGCAATTCGAAGGCCATCTAACGACACTAAGCGACCGCTAAAAGTTTCATTCGTGGACGACGCCAGTGGCACGTCAAGACTCCAATATCCTGCGTCGATGAAGGCTGCTCTTTCCAACTCACGTTCTACAACTAAGCGGGTCGTTGGGCTCTGAACTGGGCCTGCAGATGTACCTGGGCCTCCAATCGTAACGAGCTTATTTGATACCTCGAAACCATAAAGCCGATCCAAGATACGTCGCGCTTCTTGAGCCTCAACCAAGTTATTATCGATACTTCGTGTGTTCGACAGTGCTTCGTCTATAGCTTTTTGTGTTATCTCATGGAAGACCATCCGTTTTACGGGCAGGTTAGTTTTTGGCTTCAGTTCTTCTAACAAGTGCCAAGCTATTGCTTCGCCTTCACGGTCCTCATCTGTTGCTAAATACAGTTCGGAGGCTTGTTTCAATTCTTTTTTGAGACTTCGAACGACGCTCGCCGCTCCGTCGCTCACGACGTAGTACGCCTTGAAATTGCTTTCTACATCAACGCCTAGAAACGCCCACCACTTCGCTTTTTGGTCTTCAGGTAATGTTGCTTTGGTGGCCAGGTCGCGTATGTGCCCAACGGATGCTACGACGGTGTAATCATCGCCGAGGAATCCTCCAATAGTTTTCGCCTTCGCCGGTGACTCGACGATTACAAGAGATTTGGACATAGTGCCTTAGGAATGGATCATTAATTTAGGGGCCTGTCAAGTTTAAGTCGTGTGAAATGTGCAAGACAGTTATCGCGGACGGTATCGGCTTAAAGACAGTTTGCGTCGTTTTAGGTATTCTGTTTACTCAAATCGGCGCGAAATTGTCGTCAGGATAAATACCGCTGCCAGAGCAACAATCGATAGAGTCACGGCTCCAAGCACCTCGCTCGCAACAGGTCTTCCTAGAGTCGCGTTTTCTAAACCAATATCACCACTGGGCCAAGGCCACAGGACTCTCAGTGAGCCAGCCATCAGCCCTATGAGCAAAGCAAGCGTTTTTTCACGGTGAACTCGAAGCAACCACGATAATCCTCTAGAGAACAGCGCCAATCCTATTCCAGCGCCGATTCCATAATTTAATAACACTGGAACGTTGAAATCTTTTACTGCTTCTAATAGGTGGTCATAAAAACCGAACGCCAACAAAATAAACGAACCCGATATTCCGGGCAGAATCATTGCGCATATAGCGACGGCTCCAGCTGAAATAACTATTACCGAGGAAGGGTCGGACACGGCCTCGGTGCTGTATCCAACTACTACGAAAGCTGCGACAGCACCCAATATAAACCAAAGCGCTTTCACCCAGTCCCAAGATTTGATTTCTCTTTTGGTAAGTAAAACGCTTCCGACTATTAGCCCAAAAAAAATAGCTGAGAGTTGAACGGGGTGGTCCTCGATTTGGTTGCTGAGCCATGTGGCTAGGGTCACGACCGCTATACCAATGCCAATGCCGAGACTGAACAAAAACTGCCAGTCGACGTTTCTTAATTCTTTACGTACTGACTTGAAATTTAAGCGTGCAAGGAATGTGAGGATCGTAACTATTTTGCTGATTTGTTTCAGGAGGTTTTCGTACACGCCGAATAAAAGAGCAATAGTCCCACCGGATACCCCCGGAACCAGGTCCGCCGCTCCCATGCAGAGCCCACTAACAATATTTCTCGTTATGGTTCTTCGCACACAAGGGACCGTATCGCGAAGCGCCCCTAATGCACACAGCACTAGGGGCGCTTCTATTCCAACGGTAGATTATTCGTCGAATCGGATTATTGTTACCGGTCAGCCACCAGTCACAATATCGTCGAATGTAAAGCCGGGCCCACCATGCTCAGACACATCGAGCCCAGCCATTTCTTCTTCCGCTGAAACTCTCAGCCCCATTACAGCTTTGAGGCCTCTAAATAGGATAAACCCTGCGGTAACTGTCCAGGCTGCAACGATTACTACCATTAAGGCTTGAACAGCTAGTTGGTCTAGCCCACCGCCGTAGAAAAGTCCGGCATCTTCGCGACCCAAGAAAGCATCGTCATATTTAGCAAAGAGTCCAATCGCAACGGTTCCCCACATTCCGCACGCACCATGCACTGCAAAGGCACCAACTGGATCATCAATTTTTAGGACTCGTTCGACAAACGGCAATACAACAACAACGATCATTCCGGCAACTAAGCCGGTGATAATGGCTCCCCATGGAGTCATAGTTCCACAACCGGCAGTTATACCAACCAGCCCGGCTAGCGCTCCATTTCCGGCCATCGCTACGTCTGGTACGCCCGACTTTAACCATCCCAATGCTGATGCACCAATGACTCCAGCTGCTGCTGCAAGCATCGTGTTTAAAGCAACGAACATTACCCAGCTATCTGCTGCAAGTTCAGAGCCTGGATTGAAGCCAAACCAGCCAAACCAAAGAATGAACACGCCGAGAATGGTCAAGGTTATGTTGTGTCCTGGAATTTTACGGGGTGTTCCATCAGCGGCATATTTACCGATACGGGGCCCGACCACTGCAGCTCCCACTAATCCCAGCCATCCGCCGACACTGTGAACGATCGTTGATCCGGCAAAATCGCTATATACAGCATCGCCAATATTAATCTTTGAAATTAGTCCACCGCCCCATGTCCAGTGCACCACGATTGGGTAAATAATTGCAGTCGTTAATAAGCTGAAAACTAAATAGGTACTGAATTTAGTTCTCTCAGCGAGAGCACCAGATGCAATTGTCACTGCAGTCGCAGCGAATACTGCTTGAAAAAAGAAATCAGTTGCGGGGCTCAATCCACCACTAATATCAAATAGGTCAGCACCGCTTAAAGCGAAAGAGCCCCAGCCCATAAACCAGCCGCTCCCCGAGTCAGCGCCGTAGGCAAGACCATAACCAACTAGAAAAAAAGCAAGTATCCCGATTCCCGCATCGAACAAGTTTTTCGCCATGATATTTCCGACGTTTTTTGATCGCGTTAGGCCAGCTTCAAGCATCGCAAACCCAGCTTGCATAAAGAACACAAGTATGCCGGCTATGAAAACCCAGATGTTATCGAGAACAGCTTGAACTACTTGCGCAGCTGCCTCGCTGTCATCATCTGACGCTCCAGCAGGCCCTGCGAATATAAGTATCGCTCCTACTGCGCCAACTGCAGCTAATAAAAGCTTCCGTTTCATTTTCATTCCTCCTACATCTGACTGATAGCAGAAATGTATTCACCGCTTATTTCAGATTCATAACGAAGGAGTTACGTCTATGTGTATGCTCTGTTTCCTGATTAATTCAAAATTGTTTCTAATCTGTTAACGGCGGTCATTATTATTTAACTCACTTCGAAAGTTGATCCCAGCGAGAAGCGTTTCAGTAATCCTGGCGGGAATAGCGTTCAAAGCCATTAGACCTGAAAAACGTTTCGGGTGGCGTACCTCACGACGGTTGTGTACTACAGCTTTTAGTGTGTCTTCAGCAACTAGTTCAGGCGAAACACTTTTAAGAGTACTCAGATTTTTGAAACGTTTTTGAGCGAGTTGGAATACTGAATTATCGGCAACGCGAGTCCACATGTCGGTATCGACGGGTCCGAGATGTAATACGGTCACCCCGATTCCTGTTTTTTTTGTTTCTATCCTTAGGCTTTCTCCGAACTTACTAAGGCCAGCTTTTGAGGCGCAGTACACGGCGAGTCCTGGAGTTGGGGTGATCGCGGCGACTGAGGACGTGAAAACTAGATGGCCAGTACCTCTTGAAATCATCCCAGGTAACACTTGGCGGGTTAACCGCTGAGGGCTCAACAAGTTGGTGGTAATTAGTTGCGAAATTTCTGGTTCGGAGAGATCCTCCAGTAGCGAACCAATTTCGATACCAGCGTTATTGATTAGAACGTCAATCGGGCCTTCTTGCATCTCGACCCGATTGATGAATCCGTCAATTTCTGAGTCATTTGCAAGATCAAGGGTGTAATAAGAACCCCCTAGTTCTGCAGCGAGGGATTCGATACGAGAAGTTGCTCGTGCCACAAGTATCACTTGAGCTCCGGCGCGACTGAAAGTACGCGCCATACATTGCCCGATACCGCGCGAGGCGCCCGTTATAAGAATTCGTTTCCCAACAACATCCATAGTGTGAGCGTAGATGACATGAGGTCGCGATTAGGGCCCTGAGTGGATCACTTCAAGTGATTCTTAACTCAGGGCCCTAAGGCTGACAGAAGTTTCCTGGTTTTTTTAGATAAATGCTGGCACGAACACTAAGGAAACAATGGTCATAACCTTAATCAAAATGTTCATTGCCGGACCAGATGTATCTTTGAACGGGTCTCCAATTGTGTCTCCAACAACGGCCGCCGAATGAACATCGGTACCTTTGCCACCATGGGCTCCGGCTTCAATGTATTTTTTCGCGTTATCCCAGGCGCCACCTGAGTTGGCCATGTAGATCGCGATCATGAAACCGGTAACAACTGCTCCAGCTAAGAATCCGCCCAATGCGTTTACGTCGATAAATCCGATAACCAGAGGTAGCACAACCGCTAGGAGCCCCGGAATTACCATTTCTCGCAATGCGGCTTGCGTTGAGATATCTACGCAGCGGCGGCTATCTGGCTTTACGCCTTCAACGCCTTCTCGCAGCCCAGGTATTTCTGCGAATTGTCTACGTACTTCAACGATCATTGCTTGAGCTGCTCTTCCTACAGAACTCATTGTCAATGAGGCGAAGATGAACGGAGTCATCGCTCCAAGGAAAAGCCCGATTGTGACGGCCGTGTCAGTGATATCTAGATTGACTTGCTCTCCAGCTGTTAGCGCAAAAGCTTTGAATAATGCGAGTGCTGTCACAGCTGCTGAACCTACGGCAAATCCTTTTGCTACCGCAGCAGTGGTATTTCCTAACGCATCCAAACTGTCAGTTACTTCGCGGACGTCGGAAGGTAGCCCAGACATTTCTGCTATCCCACCAGCGTTGTCAGCTATTGGTCCGTACGCATCGACTGCAACGATTACGCCTGTAACGGCCAACATGCCAATCGCTGCCAGCGACACGCCATAGATTCCAATTGTTTCTCCGGCTTGACCGAATGCGGCACCGCCGAACCAGTAGGAGATACCAATCATTGCAACGACGATCGCAACTGATGGAAGCGTCGACATTTTGCCCTGAGCGATTCCCTCTATGACAACGGTCGCTGGACCAGTTTTAGCTTGCTCGGCTATACCTTTGACTGGTTTGTAATGTTCGGAGGTGAAATATTCAGATACAAAACCAATTGCCCAGCCGCCAAGTAAACCAACAATAATAGTTAATGCAAGATAGATCGGCTTTGTGACCATTAGGTCACCGTTGAACAGCCATAGTGTTCCAACAATCGAGAGGACCACTGTCAAACCCATCGCAACGTATTGTCCGGTGTGTAACTGCGTGGAGAGACTTTTACCTTCTTTACCTCGAGTCATTAGGGCACCTACTATTGAAGCCATCATTCCTAAGGCTCCAATAAGAATCGGGTACATCAGAAGGGCTTCTAAATCGCCCGGGGCTACTAGTTTGCCAGCCCCGTTGATAAATGTGCCCGGTAACAGCAACGACACTAAGACGATTGGCGCTACGACTGACCCGGCATACGATTCGAAAAGGTCCGCACCCATGCCAGCTACGTCACCAACGTTATCTCCTACTGCATCAGCGATTGTTGCTGGGTTCCGAGGGTCATCTTCAGGTATACCGGCTTCCACTTTTCCTACTAAGTCACCACCCACGTCAGCAGCTTTGGTAAAGATGCCACCGCCGATACGGGCGAACAGCGCTATTGAGCTTGCTCCTAGACCAAATGCAGCGACAACCTGGAACGCGTTATCAACGCCTACCCAAGTTACCCAGAGTAGGTAATTGAAGGTAATACCAAGTAGCGCCAGGCCAGCAACAGTGAAGCCCATTACAGCGCCGCCTTTAAATGCAAGCGGAAGCGCTTCAGCTGCCCCGTTGCGAGCTGCGTTTGCTGTACGGGTGTTTGCAGCTGTTGCTATCCGCATGCCTATGAAGCCAGCGATAGAAGATAGGACTGCGCCCATCAGATATGCAAAAGAGGCATATGGGCGTCCGTCGATTGGCACTATTAAGAGCACAACGAACATGACCCCAACAAAGACTGAAACCCATTGGTATTCACGTCGGAGAAAAGCCATGGCGCCCTCTCGGATCGCCTTTCCTATCTCTTTCATAAGGTCAGTGCCTTCGTCGGCCTTCATTACAACCTGGGCGAAGTAGTAAGCGAGCATGAGCGCTAAAACTGAAGCGATCAATGCGAAATATGGTACCGCTGTCACGATATCCTCACAGTTCAGCCCAGACGGGTTCGAGCTACGAAAATCGACCTGGGCTGAAAGGGCCATACGCAGCGGCAGTGCCTATAGCACCAGGTCAAAATGGTACGCACCTCAACGGCTATAGGCAACCAATTCGGCTGACTCAAACGAATATTTTAAGTGAGTGAAGTTCTGCCAACAATTCTTTTTTGCAAGTAAAATGAAAAGCGCGCATCCCAACACCGAGCGCGCCCTGCACGTTCCGTTCGAGATCATCGACGAAAAGACACGCAGCTGGTTGCACTTTGAGTGCTTCAAGGGCCAGTAAGTACGCAGCCGGATCAGGTTTTGCTACCTTCAACCTGCACGTATTCCCGACGAAATCAAAATAGCGTTCGAGGCCCTGTTCGCTCAGATAACGTTCAAAGTCATCATGATTATTAGTTAATAACCCTAGCTTAACTTCGTGTTGTAGTTTCCCAAGTAAATCCCTCATTCCTGGATCGATCCGGCCTTCAAAAGCAAAGAACTGATCGACGATCGGCCAAATCGCTTGACCGTGGATTTCTGTTAAACGTCGGCGAGTTTCATCTTTCCACTGTTGCCAAGTCCATTCACCGGTAATTGCTGGGCCGTTCACCTCCGGATCGAAGGCAACAGCGAAAACTGTTCCCGGGGGATAACCAGCTTTTTCTTCGTAGTTCCATAGCGCGGGCTCATCCCATTGCCGGATTACGCCATCAAAATCAAAAAGGATTGCTTCTACCATGATCGCGCCCGTTACTTCGATAGTTCTTCATTGTTAGCGCTTACATATAGAACAATTAACGCAGCTACAGCAGCGACCGCTGATGCTATCAGAATGCCAATTTTTGCAAGGTCTGTAACGGCAGCTGTTTCGAAAGCTAATCCACCAACAAAGATTGAAACCGTGAACCCGATACCAGCTGCCAGACCCATTCCTATGAACTGTGCCCAGTTGATACCTGAGGGCAGTTCAAACCCAACTTTGGTAGCTACCCACGCGAATAGGGTTATTCCTAAGGGTTTACCGATGACTAGCCCGAGGATGATTCCTATTGTGACATTGCTCGAGGTTGCGGCACTGACTTTTTCGCCAGTAAGCACAATACCTGCATTGGCTAACGCAAAAATTGGGATAATCATGTAGGCGGTGAAGGGGTGTAAGAAGTTCTCAAAACGTTCAGTAAGTGGAACTGATTCCTGCACGAGGAACGAAACATGTCGCACTTCTCCAATACCTGCGTCATCAGGCATTGCATCAACTATCGATTGTGCATCTCGTTGTGCCAGTAACGGTCGGGCAGGTGTAAGCAGGCCAAGAGCAACGCCCGCTATGGTTGCATGAACTCCAGATTCGAGCATCGCGTACCAGATAAAAATTCCTAGCAGGATGTAGATACCGATCGCCCATACCTTAAGGATCTGCAGGACTCTTATCGTAGCTAACCCAACCACAGCGATAACTAACCAGCTGAGACTCAGGTCGCTCGTATAGAAAATGGCAATAACTGCGATAGCGCCGATGTCGTCCACTATGGCCAGGGTAAGTAGAAACAGTTTTAATTTAGGTGAGACTCGAGCTCCTAGTAAAGCAACGATTCCCACCGCGAATGCGATGTCGGTTGCCATAGGTATTCCCCAACCACGTGCCGCTTCGCCCGAGGTGTTTAGCATAAAGTACACAAGAGCTGGACCGACCATACCTCCAACGGCACCAATGGCCGGAAGAGCGGCGGCACGTATAGTATTCAGTTGACCGGTTACTAGTTCTCTTTTGATTTCAAGCCCAACAACAAAAAAGAACAATGCCATTAACCCGTCGTTGACGAAATGGCCAACGCTCATATGTGGAAAATGCCAACTACCTACAACAATTTCTATATCTGTGTGCCAGAACGACTCGTAACTTGCTCCCCATGGCGAATTAGCCCAGAGCAGTGCCGCTGCTGTTGCGACTAGCAGTAGCACCCCACTAGCTACTTCACGATCGATAAATCGCAACACTGGGCGAGCTACAAATTTAGCCAACGAATTGTTGCTGCTAGCAAATGTTGGACGTTGGAAAATAAAATCAGAACCGGCCATTGGCTTTAGAGGCTACGCCTGTTCACCTCGGATCACCAGGTAAGGCTATATCTCATTTTTTTAATCTTCTCCTGACGCCCCTTCAAGAGTCGACCATACGTCGAATAACTCATAAGTGTCGGTGAGTTTAAAAACTTGAAGTATCCGCTCGTCGCTAACTACTAGTTGCAAAGTTCCACTTTTTTTTAAGCAGCGACGTCGCAATCCAATAAGGATTCCTAAGCACACTGAGTCCATCAACTCAACTCTCGAAAGATCAATAATTATTGCCGGGTTGACTGAGTTTTTGTTAATAGCTCTTAATCCAGATGAACGTAACGCTGGAGCGCTGGCTAGGTCAAGTTCGCCGCTAACAGCAACTACTCTCCAAGGAGGCAGTTCATAGGAGTTAAAGCGCGCCGTCACCTTAATTGAACCGTGGCATCACTTTTGTCGTAATCAGATCAAGTGAAGAGATAATTTGATCGCTTGAATGGATACCTTGTGGGATCAGGAAAAATATTTCATCAAATCCAAGAGCCTTATGGGCTTCATCTATTTGAGCACTGATGGTGTCAGGGCTACCCACTAATTTTAGCGGCATTCCTTGCCCAAATTGTTTCGCCCATTTTTCCCAGAACCAAGCCATATCCTCGAATTGAGCTTCTGCTTCTGCATCGGTTTCGGCACACACAGCAATACCTCCCCATGCAGCTTCATGGCCTCTTGGCTTGTCTATTCCGTGTTTTGGGGCTTCTTCTCGATACGTCTTCCAAAGAGCTTCACAAAAATCTAGTTTGTCGCTCAAAACAATCGGAGTTCCACCATATTGACTCCAGAATAAAGCAGTAGACATTGACATCGTAAATCCACCGTAAAGCGGCGGATGAGGTGTTTGAAGAGGCCTCGGAGCGATTCCAATTTCGTTAATTGTCATGTCAGCTTCCACACCGGCTCCATATTCAGAGTACACCGTGTGTAAATGAGGGTTTTTATTGTCGTTCGGGAACTTCCAGAATTCTCCCTCGTAACTAAAAGTTTGGCTGGTTAAAGCCAATAGAACTACTTCAACAAACTCTTCAAAAAATCTTCTATTTAGTCCGTCGATTTCAGTGTCTTTGTTCCAATGACCAACGGCAGCAAGTTCTGGACGGATTTTTAACTGTTCCACCCAACGGTGTTGGTATCCGCGTACTATTCCAAACCCTAGACGGCCTCCAGTCATATGATCTAGCGTTGCTATTTGTTCTGCAACTCGAAGAGGATTATGAGTGGTGGACACGTAACCGCATGAGATAACTCTCAATCGCTCAGTAGCGTTCGCTATCCATGAGGCCATGAGGCCTAAGTCGTTAGAAGCTTCAAAGCCTTCGACTTGTAAGTGATGTTCAGGATGACCAATTCCGTACCAATTATTTTGATCTGCGAACTGCGCTATTTCACGAATTTCGCTTAACATTCGCTGGTAGTAGTCATTATTTAGGCCTGCTAAGCCGGACTGCAACTCGTCTCGGCGACCCATTGTGCAATACATGAAAAGATCAAATTTCACTTATTCTCCTATTGAAAGCATCAACTAAACTTTAGGTCAATAATTAGCTGATTAATAAAATCTTTCAGTTTTATTTTGTAAGGCCATTGATGACGGTGCTGCCATACATTTGAGCTACTCCAGAGATATCTAACTCACCGTTATCGCTCCACCAGCCACTCACTGAATTCATGGCTGAGATAATCATTCGGGCTAAGACTCTTGCGTCGATATCTCCTCGCAAGGAGTAATCTTTTTGGCCGGCCTCAATCAAACTGACCCAACCGTTTGCAAATTCACGCAGAGGAACTGCAAGATTCCCACGAGTGGATCCTGGCGCCTCTTGGAAGCAGCGGATATTTGCGTGGGTAAAGTCACTATCTTTTGTAATGTGCTTTATATAAGCTTCAACCGAAATATTTAGCCGCTCACGACCAGATGCTTCTGCACCGACTACTCCTAGGGCTTCCCGAATGGCAGTTCGCGCATGATCTATGCCGACTCTAAGAACTTCCTCAACAATCGCTTCTTTAGAGTCGAAATGGTAGTAGAGGCTTCCAGCCTGCATTTTCGCGACAGCTGCTATCTCGGTGAGTGTTGCTGCGGCATAACCCTCACGAGCAAGGACCGATGCGGCAGCGTTCAGGATGCGACTACGGGTTCTTTCGCCTTTGCGAACTCTCGATTCCGCAGTCTCTGTTTGCGACATGATTAGAGGCTACCGGTCACTTCAGCAGTCACATTGCTTGATTTACGAATCACGTTAAAAACGTCCACCTGATGCCGAGAGGCGACGGCGATGTTCTAAGAAGTCTACCAAAACATAGTCACCGAGATTATGAGGGTTAGTAAAGAACGCGCGGCCGCCATTCATTTGTGTCATTTTCTCAACGAACGCTCTCAAGTAGCTGTTTGGGTCCAGCATAAAAATGTTTATACGAATATCTTCTCGGGTCGCTCTGATGACTTCTTTAAGAGTTGCATCAACAGTCTCCTGAAGTGGCGGATAACTGAAATATGGCTGTCCATTACGACCAATGTGGGCTGTGGGTTCGCCATCAGTGATCATTATTATTTGTTTGCTGCCGGACTGTTTGCTCAATAGCCGTCTTGCGATCATAAACCCGTGCTGCATGTTTGTCCCTTGGGCATAGTCCCATGACACTTCAGGGAGTTGACTAGCTTTGAATTCGAAGGCTGACTCAGCAAAACCAACTAGACCTAGGTAGTCACGCGGGTACTTACTAGTAATGAGCGACTGAAGAGCCATCGTGACTTTCTTAGCTGGTAAGAAATTGTCGCGCATCGGCATCGACATCGACAGGTCTAACATCAACACGGTCGATGCCCTTGTTGTCAATTCGGTTCGTTCAACTTCGAAATCGTCTGGGGTTAATTTAACCGGCGTACCGCTTCCTTGCCGACTAATAGCATTTCGAACCGTTTGTTCAATATTTAAATTGAAATTATCTCCAAATTCATACGGTTTCGTTTCGTAGGCGCGTTCGTGTCCAATACCGATTTTGTTCACGCGATGCGAACCAACTTTGTTATCCATTAACTTGTTGAAAAGTTCACCTAGAGCGTTTTTGCCAATGGCTCGAAGCGCTAGAGGAGTTAGCTCCAACCGGCCCTCTTTATTCTCTGCGTGTCCACTAGCTTCCAGCATTTTAGCCATTTCGCTGAGTCGTTGAATCGACTCAGCCGATTCACTTCCTAACAGCTGTTCTACTCTGTCTGGGTCTACTTCGTTCAGTGCTCCAGGATTAGTTGCGTTACGCAGCATCTCCTGCAAGTCATCAAGGTCTCCAAGCTGTTGCATCATGTCGGTGGCTTCGGGCATGTTCATCTGCTCGTCGCCTCCGAATTCATAACTGCGGTTCCAGTCCATATCTGGAAACGCTTTTTGTAGATTCTCCGATAGCTGCTGTGACTGCCATTGCAGATCCATGTCATCCATTAGTGCGCTGGACAATTCCTGAAGCTGCTGACGCTGCTCCGGCGTCATTGAGTTCATCATCGCCTGCATAGCGGCCATTCGCTCAGCCATTATTTCTATGAGCTCATCTAAGGTTTCCGGATTCTCAGGGAAGAACTCACCATGGCGTTCCATGAAGCCATCAAAATCGGTGTCTTCGCCTCGTTCTCGCTGCTCAAGCATTTCGTTAAGTTCAGCCATCATGTCCTTCATCCGGGACAAATCTTCTGGCTGCATATCGCCCATAGCTCCTGCCATCTGATCGAACTGGCTTTGGGTTATCTCTTTTTTTAATCTGTCCAGGAGTTCTTCAAACTGCTCGCGAGCTTCCGGCGAAACGAACTCATATTTTTGAAGGTCACGCACTTTGCCAGCTAAGTCCGGCGGCATCATATCGAGTTGTAAATTTTTATTCTGCGCCACTTCTTGGGCTATCTCTGATCTTCGTTCGTCTCCTGAATCTGCGGCTTCTCCTGCATAGTCTTCTAATGACTCTCGTTCCTCATTAACTACATCATCTATTTCGTCAGATATCTCGTCGTAGATGCCGCCCAAGTCATAGTTATCAAGCATCTCTTGTCTACGCTCTTTTAGTTGATCGAGCATCTCGCGTAAACCTTGCATTCGATTACCTTCACGGTCTTCAAATCCTTGCTGCATTAGCCTGCGCATAGCAGCGTTTAGATCGCCGTGATATAGCAAATCATCTGTTAAGTCTTTGAATAGG
>CAJQGN010000158.1 GCA_905477545.1 uncultured Acidimicrobiales bacterium
GTCTTGTTCAATCAGCGTTGAATTAGCAATTGTAATAGCTGTCTTAAGCAGGGAGCCTTCCAGCTCTTGCCCTTCGCCGGTCAAATCACGATGTCTCAGTGCAGCTAATGTTGCCATGCTTAACAAAGAACCAGTGCAAAAATCTACGTAAGGACTAGAATTCCGAGTGGGTTGCCCTTCAGGACCAGTCATGTACATTGCGCCTGACATAGCCTGAGCTAAGCCGTCGAAGCCAACTCGATCACTAAACGGACCACCGGAACCAAAGCAGGTGACTGTGGACACGATTAAGTCAGATTTTATTGCTTTTAGAGCTGGGTAATCAAGCCCCATCTGCTTGCGGGTTTCAGGCGGAAGGTTCGCAACGACGATGTCTGCAGTTTTAATTAAATTATTCATTATTTCGCGCCCTTCATCCTTCATTGGATTTAAAGTAACGCTCTTTTTGTTACGCCCAACTTGAAGGAATAAGGCTCCTTGGCCATCTGTTGTAACTGGAACAGTCCAACGATCCTCACCACCATCAATTCGTTCAATACGAATGACGTCAGCCCCTAGATCACCAAGAATTGTCGCGGCGAAAGGCCCGGCGATGAACCGCCCAAAGTCAAGTACGCGTATGCCATCAAGAACACCGGCCATATAGTCTCCTTAAGTTAAACCATGACTATTCTGCCCTGAGTTACGCATCCTGTGCAGGCGAACATGATGAACTATAAAAAAGAGGAAAAATGTTTGACGATGAAACTCTGCGCGAGATTCGTGATCAATTTCATTATGCCGATACGTGTCCATACCAAGGGGAGCGCGTTTTTTTTGAAAACGCAGGTGGTTCCTTAACACTAAAATCGGTAGTCAACCGAACTGCTGAATTGCTTGCTATCCCAGATAACCAGGGACGAGCCAATGTCGCATCTGTTGAAATAGCCAAGATTATTGAATCTGGCAAAAGTGATATGAAAGAACTTTTCAAAGCATCTTCGGGAACGGTCTTTATTGGAGAAACTGGCACTGAGCTTTTAGGTAGATTAATTCGTAGCGCAATTTTGGTAACAAAAGGGCGAAATATAGTTGGGAGTACTTTGGAACATCCAGCCACTTACAGTGCATGTGAGAGGTGGGCTGAAGTGGTGGACAAAGAGTATCGGCGTGTCCCATTCAATGCTGAGACTTCTGTAGTAACTGCTGAGCATTACAGTAACTATCTAGATTTGAATACTGGAGTAGCAACAATTATTCATGCAAGCCCAGTGACTGGGATGCATGTCGACGTGGCGTCGATCGCTCAAAAAATCAGAGAAGTTGCTCCGGAAACTTACATAATTGTTGATGGTATTCAATTTGCTGCACATGGCGAAATCGACATAGATAGTTATGACATCGATGCCTATGTAGTGTCTGGGTACAAAATGTTTTCGCGACATAACTATGGAGTTGCTTGGCTTTCTGAACGAATGGCGAAAATTAAGCATGACCAACTAAAAGGTGCCCCTGAAGATGCATGGGAACTAGGGACCCGGGATGTCTCGGCCTACGCAGCTTGTTCAGAAGTTTTTAAATATTTGGTTTGGCTTGGCAAAAAATCAGGTGCTTCGCAGAGCTCCGACGTTAGATCTATTTTAGAGCAAACAACAAAGGTAATAAAAGAACACGAACGAGGTCTTGTCGATCTGATGCTTCATGGAACTGATTCCCTAAGAGGGCTAGCTCACATAGAACAAGTGAAGGTAATTGGACCGATTTCTAGTGAGCATCGTTCTGGGATGGTGTCTTTTCAAATAAGCGGGATGGCTGCCGCAGCTGTAGTGGAAGCATTGAATAAAAAAAGAATAAGGACGCATGCTCGGAAGAGAGACCACTATTCATCGACAATATTGGAACCATTGGGGGTGACCGATTGTGTCCGTGCTTCCGTGTGTCACTACAACTCTGTGAAAGAAATTGAACTGTTCTTAGAAGCGGTTCGTGACATATCGAGCTGAGGGTAAGGTCTGAACGCAAAGATATATAAATTTGAGCTTCGAGTAAGGGCGACCATTGCTTACTTCTTTCGATGAATTTTTCATTCACCAAACAACACATCCATTAACAAAGACTTATTCAGATGAGCCAAACAGGTATGATCGTTCTTTTTTTAATGGCTATAGCGACAGCGGGCGTATATTTTTTGGAGCAGCAATTGGGAGATATCCAAATATAAAAATTCAGGATTGTGCGTTTACATTCGTATGTGAAGATGTTCAGCATTCATTTTTTGCTTCGAAGAGAATGTCTGATGATCCGGCAGATATGTCTGTTGGGGCTTTTCGAATCGAAATTATTGAACCAATGATGAAGTTTTGTCTACATATAGATGAAAACGAGACTGGAATAAGTGCAAATTTAGAGTGGCACGCTCGAACAGCAAATTTTCTTGAAGATCATCAAAACCTTGGGCCATCGGAGATAGGTGTTTCTATGGAAACAACTAGATTTAACCAGTTTGGCAAATGGACGGGAAGCATTACGGTTGCTGGAGAAACAATCGTGATAGACACCGATCCTTTCTGGGGAACTAAAGATCGTTCTTGGGGTATCAGACCAATAGGTGAACCGATAGCGCGAAAACCTTCATATCCGCTAAAGGGGTTAAAGTTTTTTTGGGCACCTATCCATTGGGAAAATCATGCTACTCATATGAGTGTTTTCGAAGGAGATGCAGGTCAACGTTGGCATTGGGACGGATTTCGGTTGCCGGCCTATCCAACTCCTGAAAAAATACCAGGCATCGAAGATGTCGATGGCATAGAACGCGCCTTATCGGTTGATCACGAATTCAGATGGCGTGAGGGCACCCGAAGAGTGTCCGGAGGAACAATATCTATGAACGTTTCAGATTCTGATCCGTTAGTAATGGAGATTAAACCTTTACTTACAGTACAAATGAAAGGTTTAGGTTACGGTCATCCAAAATGGGGTCACGGCAGGTGGCATGGCGAATTTGTTTGCGATGCTGAAAAGTGGTCATTGAAGGACATAAATCCGTTAGCTAAAGAAAATATTCACGTGCAAGAGGTTATTAGTGTGCGTTGCGGAGATCAGAGAGGCATAGGGGTTCTGGAACAGTTGGTTTTTGGGACATACCCGAAGTATGACTTCAGTAACTTTTTGGATCCTGCAACATAGAGCTGTCATACATGGAATAGTTGTTATATGGAAACTTATGATGTTATGCGCACCACGTTTGCTGCTCGGGATTTCACTGATGATGAAGTCTCGGATGAAGTTGTTTATCGCATACTTGATAACGCACGATTTGCTCCAAGCGGTGGCAATCGACAAGGCGGTCGGGTCATCATAATTAAAAATCCGGATATTAAACGTAAGCTTGGCCATCTGTGTTTGCCGGGACTTCGGGTTTATCGAGAGCAGATAAGAGCTGGCGAAAGTCCATGGCAGAGCGTAACTAAGACAGTTGTGGACGTGGAAGCCGTAGCGGCTGATGCTTCGATCCCAACAATCATTCCGATGTTCGATAACTTGCAGGAAATTCCGCTGGTGATGGTTGTGGCAGTCGACCTTAATTTCGTAGCTTCCATGGATAAGGATTTG
>CAJQGN010000159.1 GCA_905477545.1 uncultured Acidimicrobiales bacterium
AGTACTTTTTCTTTTACAGCGTGCACTGTTATTTCGAAATCGATATTTACGTTTTCTTGGACCGGGTGAGCAGCGCTAAAAGAAAGTTCGCTTCCGGCTGTAGCATCCTGAAGTTCCACATCAACTTCTTTCGCTATCCCTTCGGTACCGACCTCATACAAGTAATCTTGGGCTGTTAGACCTGGGAGAGCTTCTCCGTCAACTGTGCCTGAGATATCTATTGAGACCTGATCGCCCGTTGCGGCTGGTCGATCGACATCAACTAATTCAGCTGATTGCCCTCGTTGCATATCTATCTGTTCTTGAATTTCATCGTCAGTAGGAGTCGGATTTGGGATCGTGACTTCAAGTTTGTCATATCCCTCTATTTCTATAACCGGACGTATCTCAACTGTGGCTTCGAATGACACAGGTCCAGACTCTTCACCAGCATTAATCTTAAGTTCGGGGGCTGCGATCACGTCAACACTTTCGGTTCGTACCGCATCCGCATAATAATTAGGTATTGCGTCCTCTAGTGCTTGGGCTCGAGCATATCCATTCCCAATTCTTGATTCGAGAACTGCACGAGGAACTTTTCCTTGCCGGAAACCTGGAACGCGAATCTCTTTCGCAATTTTCCTAAAGGCATCGTCTATAGCAGATTCAAATGTTTCTTCATCTACCTCAACAGACAGTTTTACTTTCGGTCCGTAAGTGCGCGTCGGGGACGTTGCTTCAGCCTCGCTGCTAGTTTCTTCGGTTGCAGCGGGAGCCTCTTCAAGCTCAGAGGTTTCTAGTTCTGTCAAAGTGATCTTCACAAGATCGCGAGTCTAGCCGAATTCGTGGTCACGTCCCTCAGTGAATGGCACACTCGCACATCTCTTCTGCGCGTCAATAACAAAAAAAATACTTAACATCCAGGTATTTAGGTCTTCTGTTGCGCAATGCGATGAAGAAATTATTGATGAACTTATCTCAGGTTTGCATCTGCGAGACGGGCCAAAAGCAACGATTTGCTCTTGCGCACCTCTCCTTTCCACGTTTTTGAATAGCTCACTTGATACGGAACTAAAACCAGAACGCGGTCTTTTCCTTTGGTAGAGAGCGGGCGACGAGAATCGAACTCGCATCATCAGCTTGGAAGGCTGGAATTCTAGCCATTGAACTACGCCCGCGTGTTATTCAAACCTTACCAAAAAAAGAGCCCCAAAAGCGATTACTCTGACCTAGCTAGCTTCGATTTAATCCACCTAGGTGTCCGTGATCGATGACGCGGCGCATGAACTCAGGCTCGTAAGCTGATTCCGGGTCCTCTCGGACTAGTTGATCAATAATTTCTGCGTCTTGGCCCACAAGGATTCGCCACTGGCCGCTGCGCACGCCTTCAATGATTATTGTTGCAGCTTCTGCAGCGGTAGTCGGTGCGTTATCTCGGAACCTGATACCACTATTAGTCACTCGAGATTCGATATCTTTATCCGACATTGAACTAGTTTCTGCTCCTCGTGCCCCAAGTATTTTTCTGACGCCTTCGATATTTGGCCCTCCGTGCATTTCTGTAGTGTTCAGCGCTATTGACGTTCCGATGTGCCCGGGCATAACGACATGCGCCAGCAGATGGGGAGCGTGGAGCCTAAGGTCGATATTGAGAGCTTCTGTGAATCCTTTAACAGCGAATTTCGCAGCGCTATAAGCGGTGTGCGGCATGCCAGAGCCAACTGTTGCCCAGAATCCGTTGATGCTACTCGTGTTTACGATCGCTCCGCTAGTGCTCTTTTTTAGCATGGGAAGAAATGCTCGAGTACCAAGGTAGACGCCATACCAACAGATATCGAAGGTTCGTTCCCATTCCATTCTGTTCTCGTCGGTGACGATACTGCCACCGCCACCGACGCCTGCGTTGTTGAACAGCAAATTCACGCTATCTGTTTGATGCTGATCAGCTACTTCATCTCGAAAACCCAACATGTCAGCTTCATCAGAAACATCACAAATATGCGTGGAGATTCGGGCGTCCGAAGAAGCCTGCTCTTTCGCAAACTTCTTAGTCTCAGCCATGTTTTCGAGGTTCACGTCGCACATCGCGACGTGGCACCCTTCTTGGGCTAATTGCAAGACTAGCTCTCGCCCCATTCCGGTGCCGCCACCAGTGACCACAGCTATTTTATTTTTGTAAGATTTCATTTTCACGTCCAGAACTTCAATGGTTTTAATTGAGCACACTTGCGAACCACAGAGTAATTGATTTCTAAGAGCTGGCGCTTAGCTATCAGCTTTCGAATTAACGATGCCCGTGAGGAGCGCTTACCCATCGGCAATCAGCAAACAACGGAGCAATCTAAAGGCCGTCATACAATTAAGGTTTTCAACTTTACGGATTCCATTGTCAGGGGCTTACCGCAAGAGGCCAAACGTTTTGAGCGCGTTCAGTCAAGCAAAGTCCGCATCAAATCGTTGGCTTACGTTCTGAATTCTTCGAGGACTGATTCGCATTCATCGAGAAACTTGAGCGATTGGTCATCATCTTCGCGGCGCATCGAGGGAGGTGTTAGAACAAGCCGATGTACACCTAACTTTTCGAGTTGCTCTAACCGCTCTTTTTTAGGTCGCGTCCAAGTGAACAGGGATATTGGCACCGAATCCGGATCGCGACCCACAGCTTCTAGCTCGCGATGGAACAGTGCTATTCCTCCTTCTACAGACTGTTCACCACTAACCCCTACTAGCGAAATATCAATAGGGCACCATTCGTCGGCATATTCGGCCGAATGTTTGATGCCTACGGGACCCGCTTGTCCCATTGCAATCGGTACGAGCCCATTATGGGGTTTAGGGTAAATGTATGACGGCTGGAAGTTGTCATAGTGACTTGAGTAGCTTGCTTCTTCTTGGGTCCAAGCTGCTCTGAGAGCGCCGACTCGGTCTCTTGTTGCAGAGAATCTTTTTTTGAATGGTACATCCGGCCTAGAATTGGCGAGTTCTTCGGAGTTCCA
>CAJQGN010000160.1 GCA_905477545.1 uncultured Acidimicrobiales bacterium
GGTCTTTTCTTGGTGAACTGTTCTACTCGGCACTGGCGTTGGCTAGCGACGATGCAAAACTTGAACTGCAACGGGCGGATAAGACTAGGGCGATTTTCGTTGTGGCTAAAAATCAATTATCCGAAGGAAGTATAGAGGGCGCAATTGTTGCACTTTCCCACCTCGAGCCGACTCAAAAAGAGGTTGCTTTAAGTTTTATAGAAATGCTGAAAGGACGACTGGCATTAGATCGGACTGCTAAGCGATTGGAAGATATCGCACTTAATATTTTGATTGAGACTAATTAGCGAGTCCACGATTAAACTCTTTAAGTCCATCAAGGTACGGGCTTGAGTTCATGAACGCTGTTAGTTACTGGAGCCGTAATCTTAGCGCTTCCTCCGATGCCAATGAAATATTGTTTGCTACGGTAACCGCGAGCTGATGTCGTCTCGCTGAATCAATCCATGCCCGAAGATTATCAGGGTAGGGAGACGGCATCGAGGCAACCAGGTCGGTTGCTCGTGCAACCTCTTTGTTCTGGAGATAGATTATTGACTGGTCGAGAATCTGTAGCGCGTTCTCTTCTGGCACAGAGCGGGCGATTGGAAGTCCTAGTTTGTATTGCATTGATGAAAGAGTCTCTACCCAAAACCGCCCTAGGCTTGAGCTCGGGAAAAATACTCGCTCCCGAAATGAATCTAGCGAGGATTGGAGTTCAGGAATCGTCCTTACGCCGGTTTGCGCCATTGGCATAAGCTGTTCCAATTGTTGCTGAAGCGCCATGTTTGAATCAGCCATTGAATAAATGTTTATCCACTCGGGCGCGAACGTCTCCCCTGACGTGACTTTATTCAACAGTTGCGCCGTGGCTACGCCAAACATCGGTGAGCCAAGTGACTGTTGCGGGATCGACAGTTGTTCTGCTTTATCTAACCGAAGCGTGAACTCATCAAATTTATCGCCATAACCAGATAAGGTTTCGGTATTCGCAATTGCAAGACTGATCGATTGTGCAATGTCCGCCTCAAGGCCTGATAGACGCTGCGTGTTGCTGGACACGGAACTCGCAAGGCTGGTGGTTTGAGCAGAGACTTCAGCTATTGTTGGGCCGGTGCTTACAGGATACTGACTCATTCCAAAAGTGACACTGAGTGCAATCAACGCGCCGAGTAGCCCGCCAAACAGTATTGGCCGTTTTTTTGCAAAATTTCGAGCTGATACTATTACGGTCGAAGCCGAATGGAATGGGGCGAAAGATGGGGCTCGTTGCGACTCGTTAAGATCGATGGCGTTGTCGGCAGGTTGACTTTCTGTCTCAGACTTGTCCACAGATTTTTCTGAGCTGATCTTGCGGACTTTTGACTTGGTTGATTTTGACGTTACTTCGTCAACTGTCGGAACTGCTACGGAGTCTTCTACAATGGCGTCATCCCTAAGCGGGCTTGAGGAATCCTGTGGATCGGATTTAAGAGTCATAGGTCGATTAATACCGTATCAGAGACAGTGGTTAACGAATTTGGGCAAGTAACCCAACTCCGGCGGATACAATTCGGTCTTTAGGTGAAAGATCACCCGTTACGAGTACGCTCTCAGCATCGATAGGAGTGACCGATACTCGGGTTTTCAGGAAAAGTTCAGCGGCAACTTTTTTCCAGATAAGCATTGAGCCATCAGTCCCTCTTACAAGACTGGTTCGAGGCACCCTAACACCTTCTATCTTAGAGTTGTCGGATTGAACGAACACCGTCACCGGTTTTCCGACTGACAGGGAATCGGCATTAGTGGAAACGATGTCGAACAGCAGGGGAATAGCTTGATTACTAAGAGAAAGTCCGCCACCCACGAATTTCAGGTCGATTTTACTACCTTCAATCGTTAATGCGGTAGCGCTCTGGACTGAATCCTGCAGTCCTTGTTGATATCCAGACGCTTCAACCCAGAGCCTGTTCGGGTCAACGACTCGAAACAGTGTTGCACCTTCAAGGACGTGTTGTCCCGCGGAAACTGCAACCTCTGAGACCACTCCGTCAGTCTGAGCGCGGAGTTCATATGATTGCGTTAGAGAGTCTTCTAATACCTTAAGTCGTCGGATGAGTCCCTGAATTTCGGTACGAACCTCTTCAATTTTGTTTATACGGTACCTGACATACACCACCTCGTTTAGCATTGCCATTCGCTTGCGATCGAGTTCAATCTCATTCGTCAGTTCTGTGATTCGCTCTCGCACTCTTGCCTCGTCCAAGTGGCTGTTAACGGGTTTTAATGTCGCCAACAACTGACCTCGACTAACCTGCTGACCGACAAAGGGATAATTGCCGTCAACCGTCTGAATAGTGCCACGATAGGCTGCTTGCACCAGAACACTACTAGATGGATTAGCAATCACGCGACCGGGTAGCTCGGCGCCTAACGGAACCGTTGATAATTCGCCCACCACGGTGCGAATCTCAAAGGTGCGTTGTGCTGCGACCGGCAAAAAAATTGTGCCATCAGGGTTAGTGGTAGGCTTTTCTCGAAGGAGCGCTATTTGAACGCTAGACGCAAAATCTTTTGAGTCATGGCTATGATCATGACTGTGGTCGTGCCCATGGTCGTGGCTTTCCTCATCGCCATGGTTGTGGGCCGCATGGTCGTGGCTTTCCTCATCGCCATGGTTGTGGGCCGCATGGTCGTGGCTTTCCTCATCGCCATGGTTGTGCTCCGATTTCTGGACCCCTGTGGCTTCTGTGGCTGGGGTTGGAACTTCATAGGCTATTTCTGAAAGCTGTGCAGAGGCTGCCACCGCTAGAATAGGGGTCGGGCGGCTGAAGACCGCATCTGATTCATTTGGATCAACCAAATTCCGTTCCAAGCCGTCAGATGTTTTGTCCTTATTTACGCTTGCGCCGTAGCCTCCGTCGTCAGCGGGCTCGACGATGTACATCGCCACTGCTTCCCCGGCTAATTCTGGCGCGAGTTGCAGCGCTGTTGCACCGACCGTCAGACCGATAATGGCAAGAAAAATAAACATGTTGCTAAATGAGGGTTCGGATTCTAAAAAATGTTTTCAGCGGACCACGCGCCCAAGGCGCCGCCAATAATCGCCCCACCGACTGTCAAAAGTCCTGCGCCGCCCAGTAAATCAACGATAACACCACCTGCAAGCATGCCGATTCCAGTTCCGAGAAACACGTGGGACTCCAACTCTGCATACCGGTCCGTTGGGTCGTCCAACATTTCTGTTATTTCTATCTTAATAGAACTTCTAATTTCGTCACTGTTTTTGCCAGAACCGACCAGTGTTGATCCTTCAGTTTGCGATGGTTCGGTTGTCTCTGCATAAGCCGGGCTGACGAGCACGCTAACGAACAACATGCTTGCAACAGTCAATATAATTTTGCGTAAGAAAGTAGACATTGTTGGATCCCTCGCACGTTGGGGGCGACTGATTTGAACGTGCCTGTAAGTTGCCGATGAGAACCGATAATAGCGTGAAAAATATCGTTTTACCACAGGAATAACGACTATTTGAGAATTTTTTAAGA
>CAJQGN010000161.1 GCA_905477545.1 uncultured Acidimicrobiales bacterium
CGCAATTATTCACCCCCGACTAGATCAAGCATTACACGAAGCTACGCAGATTGACTTAAACCAAGGAGCTCTTGCTGGCGTTCCAATTGCAATCAAAGACCTTGGATGTGAACAAGCCGGTGAACCATTCCATTGCGGCACATCTTTTCTCCGCAACTTAAACTGGAAAAGCGCTTACAACAGCTTCTTATGGTCAGCCTTGTCAACAGCGGGAGCTATTTCTATTGGGAGAACAAACACTCCAGAGTTTGGATCAACTATCACCACGGAGCCCATAGCGTATGGAGCAACAAGAAATCCTCACGAGATTAAATACTCTGCTGGCGGTTCTAGCGGTGGCTCAGCCGCAGCTGTTGCATCTGGAATAGTTCCAATCGCACATGGGAACGATGGAGGGGGATCGCTCCGAATCCCTGCTAGCGCATGTGGCTTAATTGGTTTGAAACCAAGCCGAGGCACAGTATCTGCAGGGCCAGCGAAATCAGAACACAGCCACGGCCTAGGAATTGATGGTGTCCTGACTAAGACAGTGCGAGATACAGGTCTGGCTTTAGATGCAATCTCAGGTTTGCGTTATGGAGATTACGCCACAACAGAATTGCCCATTGCTAGTTACAGTAAACTTTTAGCGACAGACCCAGGGTCACAAAAAATCGCTATCGCAACTTTTTCTGCCCATCCTGCTTGCGTTGACGCTGTGAATAAAACTGCTTCTCTTCTCGAAGGCCTTGGTCATCAAATAACAGCAGACAAAAACCCACCAGAATGGTTCAGCGATGATGTGACAGATCAGACGATCGTCCTTAGGACTATTGGCATGGCTCAGGAGCTATACCGATGGGGTGAAGAGATTGGCAGACCTATTACACAAGAAGACGTTGAACCTTCGAACTGGTGGTCAGCTGAATTAGGGAAAACTCTGCCGGCTACCATGTACGTAGCAGCTCAGCAATGGCTCCATCATTGGTCGCGTCGCACCTCGTCTTTTTGGAACGACTTCGATTTACTCCTGACACCAGTCCTTGGAAGTTTAACTCCCACAATCGGTTTGCTTTCTAATCCAAAAACTGGTCAGCAACAATTGAGAGAGTTAATTGGATTCGTCGATCAAGCCAACGTTACAGGCCAGCCAGCAATTTCTGTTCCAGTCGGTGAACACGAAGGACTCCCTATCGGAGTTCAAGTCATTGCAGCACGCGGTCACGATACTTTGCTCCTACAAATAGCACAGCAGCTAGAGAACTCAGAGGCTTTCACCACACTCTCTAACGAATTATGACAATGCAAAAATTTTTCAGCCCTCTAGAAGTGATTCAACAGACTATTGGCTCAGTTCCACGATCTTTATCATCGGTATCAGACTTCGAAAATCGGACTAAGCGCCGTCGATCAACAGCGATTCGAATTTTGGTATTCAGCATTGGGATTTTGCTGGGTCTATCAGGCGCCTTTCTATTTTATCTAATTTGTATCCTGGCTATCATTCATCATTTACGCAATCAACAGCGACAGTTTTTGATTGCAACTGAAAATGGGTTAATGCTCGGAGAGTTCAATACAAAAAAGGGGTCCATAATCAAAAACTGGCCGCCCGACACAGAAGTATCTCTTCATCTAACATTAGGCGAGCCTGTCATCTCCGTTGTTCTACCTGACTGGACCGGATTTGCCCAAGGGACAGACTTGACGCTTATCGAAACAACAATAAAAGCTGGAGCAGGAGAGCCGCTAAGAGTTTTTAAAAAAACTAAATCATAGCCAAAACTTCATGAACAAGAGCTTCGTAATCATCTGTAACTAGAACTGCATGAAGCCCAAAAGTTCTAGCTGCATTAACGTTTCCAAGATGGTCATCAAGAAACAAGCAAGAGTCAGCGGGTAGCAACAACCTGCTACACGCTAGTTTAAAGATCTCAGGGTCGGGTTTTCGAATTCCAACCTCACATGAATCAACAACGTCTTCAAAATTTTCGATCGGAACAACCGAACGCCACTCACTCCATTCCACGACATTATTAGTAAGAATCGACACACGTAAACCCTGGTCTCGAAGCCGGTGTACCAAACCCAATACGTCTTGATTCAACTTGGCACCTCTAAAGGGATTAAAATCTGAGGCCTCCATTCGAAGCGCTCGATGGTTTTTGGGTAAGTCATGTGCCAAGTTTTTCTTCATGTTTTCTATAAAGCTCGTTAACGGAACACGTCCACACTCAACTTCATGCCATATAGGCGGTTCCTGGCCCAATACTGGGACCCGACTGTATTCACCAAAAAGAGTAGCTAACGCAGATTCAGGCAAATCCCAGTCTTTCGCCCAACGCATAGCAGCTATAAACGGCGACTCAACTAGGACGCCACCAACATCGAATATCACCGCTTCAATAGACATATGTGAAAGATTAGCCACACCGGAGAAACTCCAGCTATCAGTGGCTACTGTTATCCATGTGAGACTCCTAAGTTTTAGTATCGATAATAAATCAAAGTTCGGAATCGCCACAGTAGATGGTGTAATCGACCTGACAGCCGTAACTCCTTACAAACATTTAGGAGATCTGCTTGGAGACCTCGAAAGCTTATCTAGCTTTAGTACTCGTGATCACGACTACACCTG
The DNA here is from genome assembly GCA_905477545.1 of uncultured Acidimicrobiales bacterium. Lineage (GTDB taxonomy): Bacteria > Actinomycetota > Acidimicrobiia > Acidimicrobiales > Poriferisodalaceae > UBA9040. Next base: position 2,618 of record CAJQGN010000161.1, read on the forward strand.
GGACCAAATCAAATTTGATATTCCAATTACCGACAACCGAAGGCTTCTTTGCGCTGGACTCAACTATCACAAAAAGTACCCTCTCGGAGGCGAAGTGAAGGCGCCCCAACAACCTGTCTATTTCAATAAACCTCCTGGGACCTTAGTCGCTCATCAAGATTTCCTTATTCGGCCTACAGTTTCTGAACAACTGGACTATGAAGTTGAACTTGCTGTAGTCATCGGAAAGTCGGGACGGCATATCAGAGAATCTTCCGCACTTGAGCATGTGGCTGGGTACACCATTCTAAATGATGGTTCAGTTCGTAATTGGCAACGCCACAGCGTTGCTGCAGGCAAAAATTTCTATCGATCTGGATCATGTGGCCCATGGATTACCACATTCGATGAGCTTCCGCCACCATCAGATTTACGAGTAATTTCTCGAGTAAACGGTGAAGAGCGACAAAACGAGCAACTATCTGAAATGATTTTCAGCGTCGAAGAATTAATTTCATACTTGTCAATGGTTATGCCCCTAGAACCGGGAGACATAATAGCTACCGGCTCACCTGAAGGTACAGGTGGTTCAATGGAGCCACAGAGATGGCTATCAGATGGCGATCAAGTTGAGTTCGAGGTTCCTGGAATAGGAATTTTGAATAATGCAGTGGTAAATGAAAGCTAACAATCTCTCTATATGCGACATAAATTAAGTGAAACTTGTCGCTACTGTTGTAATCGATGTCGCGATTTACAAAAGTGGTTTTCTGTGTGTAAAACTATTCAGTTGATGTGGCTTTCGATAGCCGCGCTTCTGTCATGCTTCCTGTGGCTCACGCCGGCCGTTAACGCCGCAAGTTCTAAATCAAGCGCTCAGCTACGTGAAGAAAAGGCGGCGCTTAAATCTGCGACAACAAAACTTCGTCAGGAGCGAGACGCTTTCCAAACACAAGTCTTAGAAAAAAACAGACTAATCAGCATCGCTACCGCAGAAGTTAGCGAAGTAGAAGATGCTCTGAACGATCTCGACAAATTAGTCGAGGAGCAACGCGAAGATAGCGATGAAGCAGAATACTTTTTACTCGCTGCTGAGGCTGCAGTTGATGCGGCAATGCTAAAAAACCAAAAACTAAAAGAAACTCATGAGACCCTGAGCTTAAGGGTCCAAGATTTAGCTGTGCAAACTTACATAGGAAGAGATTCTACTGTTGAGGGATCGTTCGGGCTTGCGACAACCGGCGATATCTACAAAGCAGCTCGAATACAAACTATCATCGGCGCAGCATTCGGTAATATCAAAAACACTGGCGATAAGGTAAGAGCTCTTCGTATCGATATGGACCAGGCCACAGTTGGTTTGCAAATCGCTAAAGATGAACAGCAAGCTAAACAAGAAGAAGTAGATCAGCAACTCGACGAGCTATTCGAAGCCTTGTTACTTCAAGATCAAATGGTCGCATCTGCGAAAAGTAAACTTGCTCAACAGGTCTCAGAAGGTGCTCTTGTAGATGATGCTGATGCCCAATTAGCCGCAAAAATTAAAGAGAGTGAGCAAAAAGTAGCTCAGGTGACACGCGCCGAAAAAGCAGCGCGAGCGAGAGAAGAGAGAATTGTTAGAGAAGCAGAAGAAGCTGCAAGGCGAGCTGCAGGTGGAGTTGCCCCAATGCCAACTAACAACAATATAAAACTTTCAGAGCTCACAACTGTCTGGGGCATTCGTGTACACGAATCTATAGCAGATAATCTTCTCAAACTATTACAGCATGCCTTAAGAGATGGAATACGATTCGGCGGCGGAGGATACAGAGGCCCCGCTAGCCAGATAGCGCTGCGTAGAGCTCACTGTGGAACAAGTCAATGGTCTATCTACCAAAAGCCTTCATACCAATGCCGGCCGCCTACAGCGAGACCTGGGTCTTCTATGCATGAACGAGGACTCGCGATCGACTTTACCCAAAATGGCAGGGCTCTATGGAGCAGCACTTCTGGCTATAAGTGGTTACGAAGAAACGCTCATAAATATGGCTTCAAAAATTTACCGAGTGAGCCCTGGCATTGGTCAACAAATGGACGCTGATTAGGCACTGCAAATTAATTGAAGCTCTAAGAATAAGTAGCTTGCAGCCACCATCTACTTCGTTCGACTACACATAGATGCGCCGAACCATCATCAAGCACAAACTGGAACCTCGCTTGACGATAATGCTTACTTGGATCCCACCAATGTTCTTCCACAGGCCATGGACCAGCCCAATTAGTAACAGAACGGGCCTTCACGCCCATTCCTACAAGGGTTGCTGGATGGCCTGTAACGTTGCCCCGCCCGCTGACTTGAACTGGTTTCCCTCCTACATCAAATACTTCTAAAGGCTTAGGAGTGGAAAACACTACTGCAGGAGAAGGCGATGGAAGTCTTCCTGGCCATGGAGTGCATAACCCATTAAAGAACCCTTTACTTCGCTCTGACGAAAGCAGCGCTTCTTGGGTAAAGGAAACTCTTATTCCAAACTCGGTCAGTTGCCGCCCGCTGCCCTTAGCCACAAGAGTGACCTCGTTTTGCCCAAGAATCTTCTGAACTTTTTCGAATGCCTGAGAAGCACGAAAATCTTCATCGGTCTGACCTCCCCAAAATCTAAGCTGCTTACCTGTATGCGGAACTATTTCTTCAGGAAGAATTCGCAACAAGATGATTCCTCCGGTAAGCGTAGAATCTGATTGGAGCCAATTCTGCAGTTGCCAGCGAACACGCTCGCCAACATTCGCCGCAATAAATTGGTGTTCATGCCGCCAATATCGAAAGCTTTTTTCGCCATTCTCGGTTTCAATTTCTATAGATACCTGCAGACATGTAAGTCCCTCTCTGGAAAAGTCAGAACTTAGTTGATGTCCTAAAGACTTTGCGGCCCTCACAACATCTTCAACTTGTTCTAACGGTGGTTCAAATTCTATTTTTTTTTCTAAATCAGAGGAAACAGATTTGGTGGTTATAGGAAAATTTCCTAACCCATTGATAAAGCGATGAATCAATTCTCCCGAAGTTCCGAAACGGCCTAAAACATCTGAGGTTTGCAAAGATCCAATATCGCCTAATGAGTGAAGCCCTAAACGTAAAAATGTATTTATTAAATCAGGATCAAAGGAGAAAGAACCAACCCCGCTGAAAAGCACAGAAGTAGGAAGAGACTTAACAAATTGAAGGGTTTCGCCAACATCAATTATTTTAGATAATCGACTCTCAGTGAAATAAGCAGCAAGGCTTGCTCCGAACAAATCATCGGCTACTCCGATATGTGGACCCAAACCCTTGGGCAATTTCAGGTCCGCGAAAGTATTTTTCAAGATGCTGATTACTTCTTCTACTAATCTCTCATCTCCCCCGAAATAGCCTGAAGGTCCACGAGTCATGAAACTGCAAAAACCTGGATCAAGAACTTCAATTCTTGGGGTTATATCACCAAGGGCCAAAACAATTTGATCAAACCTCTGAGCGCTTTGAATCATGTTGTTTTCGATGACATTCAAAGAGGGACATAATGACTGGGCCTTACGCAAATTCAGACCAGGAACTACGCCAAAGCCTGTTGCTGTAGACGTGGCTTCAGCCACCCGACCATTACTTAAAGAGATAGCAGCTCCATCAAGAGGAATCCCGGCAACAGCAATATTCCAGCAAGGAATTTTCAGGACAAGTGTACGAGTTTCGCTCATAGCTAGCTTGCCTGTGGAATATCTATTGTCTCCTCTAGCTCAGAGCCAGATACCACTGAGGGTCTTCCTTGGATTGCTTTTTTTTCACGACTAACAGAGTGCGTGATTCTCTGAATTTCGCCTCGGGAGTTTGGAAGCCAAAAAGCAATTTTCTGAGATCTTGATGCAGCACCACGTCCTGAAACAGAGACCTCTACTCGACGAGAAGATAACCGCCCATGGCCCGCACCAAGGCCTAACCACTTACTTGAATTTACTGATAAGGACAAATCAAGCCCGAAAGCTAACTGACTTGAATTTTTGTCTGTTACAAAGATTACAGAACTGCCTTGAGCACGTATACGAGCAACAAATCGCCGAGTCTGACTTGGTGCAATCTTAGTTTCCTCCCCTAACAAAATCAGGTCAACCCCAGCCGCTAGAACAGCTATAGATTCCTCAATCTGGACCTTGGGCTGATCTATGAATACCCACCGTTGAAGAGAAATACCCATTTCGGAAACAGAAGAAAGTCCCAGCGAGGGAAGGCCTACTGCCCCTATCCAGTTTCCGCCTCTCGAAATTTCTGCTGTCAAAGCTATAGCTAAACTAACTGAAGCACCTCCAGAAACCGAAACGATAGAACCTCTACGAATGCCCTTCGCAGGAAACAACGCAGCTAGTTCCTTATCGACGGGTAAAATCTTTTCGTTTGCTAACGACGTTGGTGCAACGAAATCAGCAATTTCTTTAATAGCTTCTGAGACAGGTGTTCCTGCGTTTACCTCTGTAGAGTAATCGAACATATGTTCGATTACTCTACAGATAGTTTTCACCAACCCCCAAAAAACTCTTTTTGCTTATAGCTATCTAAAAACCATTTGCTTTGAATTATTCACCGTAGTGCGTGAAGAGACTCGTAACTATTTCTACTATGCCTTTCGAATCGTGCCCTTTTGTAATATCAACGGTGGCAACATTTCCGTAGACATGCAAAAAATCAACACCTCCGCGATCGAAAAGACGACTCGCAAGAACATCAGCCGGATCTTCAACATTTTTGACATCTTCCACACTTCGATAATAACGATGTCCCATACCTGTCAAAGGTCGGTTGGTTTCATAGCGAACCGTCCCTGGACTAGTAGCAGAAATTTTTTCAGAAACGCGAACTGGTTGGCCCATAATTTACAAGCGTAGCCGTGAAACAGGCTAGTTTGAGAACTATCACACAACCATCTGAATCATTGCAAAGAGTTTAACCATGTCTGAAACAACAGAAGAGCAGTTCACAAAAGACGCAACAAGCTTCCTAGAAGAATCTGGCTTACCTCAAAAGGCAGAACGCGACGCTTTCGTATGGGGTAAAGGCCCTGATAATGCGGCAATGTTTGAAGAAGTCGACAAAGAACAAGAACAAATCGATCTAGACAATGCGAAAGCATGGAGGGCGAAGAAATATCGTGCTGGGTTCGGATGGATATCTGGGCCAAAGTCATTAGGCGGCGGTGGACACCCTCGAAGATTTGAGCGTGTCTGGGCTCAACTAGAAGCTCAGTACGATATTCCTGATAACGGCTTCTTTGGAATTGGCCTAGGAATGGTCGCTCCCACGATTCTCGCCCACGGTCAAACCGAAGTTTCATCAGAATTATTACCAAAGCTGTACGGAGCAGACTTGATAGCTTGCCAACTATTTTCGGAGCCTGGTGCTGGTTCTGACCTAGCTAGTTTGCAAATGCGTGCGGACAAAGATGGTGATGAATGGGTTCTCAACGGTCAGAAAGTTTGGACCTCGGGCGCTCATTACAGTGATGTCGGAGAAGTAATAGCCCGATCAGACTTTGATCTACCTAAGCATCAAGGTCTGACTGGTTTTGTAGTCGACATGCATGCAGAAGGCGTTGAGGTAAGGCCACTTCGCCAGATGACAGGTGGAACTAATTTTAATGAAGTTTATTTTACTGATGTTCGTATCCCTGATACTCATCGGCTCGGCGACATTAACAAAGGTTGGGGTGTCGCCCTCACTACCTTGATGAACGAGAGAGCCTCAATTGGGTCTGGTAGCGGCGGCACTGGTGGTAGCTACACCAAATTAAGCGCTATGTTACGGCACTATGGCAAAAACCAAGATGCGCTCGCTCGACAACAATTAATGAACATTTACACTTACGGTAAGGTACTTGCCTGGTCGAACACCCGCTCGATGGATGCTCTGAAGGCCGGTAAAACTCCAGGTGCGGAAATGTCTTTATCCAAAATGGGTCTAACAAAACAGATGCAAGCAACATGTGACTTTGTAAGTGACGTGCTCGAGACAAAATTGGTTGCCGACACAGGCGAGTGGGGCACATACTCGTGGGCTGGCTACGTCCTTGGACACCCTGCTATGAGAATTGCGGGCGGTTCCGATGAAGTTATGCGCAATATCGTTGGCGAGCGCGTGCTCGGGCTTCCAAAAGAACCCGGTATCGACACAACTAGCCCATTCAAAGAAATTAAAGTTGGGACTCAAAAATCTTAGCCACGCCAAACCAGCTTTTAGAACAAACTGAAACTGAGTCAGTTAGATTCATATTTTGGGATGATTAACTCCACAAAAATTAGTATCTACATGCTCTTTCTAACATGTGCACAAAAATAAACCTGCTCATATTAGATAACAGTGGCCATCACTTTCTGAGGTTAAGAGCACGAAACTTAAATATCTAGCTGCTTGTCAATTCGCTATTGGCATCAAATCTAAACGTCCACTCTCTTTCCCTAAGGACGCTGCTCAAAATTAGATTATTTATCTGCTGGAGTTTCCGAGTCTAAAAGATGTTCTTGATTCAAAGTTCTAATTTCTGGTGACCAGACCATATTATTCATATAGGACCAACTACGGCGATGAATAGCACTTGGGCCATATCCCGCTAGCGCGACGAGGTGGCGAGGAGTTGGATATCCTTTATTATTACAAAAATCGTATTGGTGATAATTGTCACTGGATGCAATCATGATTCGATCTCTCGTTACTTTAGCCATAACAGATGCAGCGGCGATTGACAAAGACCTTGCGTCTCCTCCAACCAAGGTTGTGCACGGAACCCAATCTACGTAGTTCCACTTACCATCTAAAAGAACTCGATCGGGCTTCATCGCTAGCAGCTCAAATGCGCGTTTAGTAGCTAAAATTTGTGCCTGCGACATCCCCAACTCATCGCATTCCCGCGCTGAGGCATGACCAACGGACCAGGTTAGCGCCCATTTATCTATGCGTTCATATAACTTTTCACGCTGCTCAGCTTTAAGCATTTTTGAGTCACGAATACCATTCAGACGATGATCGGAAGGAACTACGACTGCTCCTACGCTCAGAGGGCCCGCCCATGCTCCTTTCCCAACTTCGTCAACGCCAACGACTACTCTTTCACCGAGAGCCCAACATTTACGCTCCTCAACTAAAGTTGGCGCAGAAACTTTTTTAACCATTAACCCAGGTTAAACTTTTGGGCCGCTACATCATGTTTTTCTACCCGGGTACTAGGTAAAGCTGTCATTGGCTGGATTCACAAACGTAACTTGAGCAGCAGGATCCAAATCATTTTTTGTTTCAATTGGGTTATCGAAAGTTAACAAAGCTTCCCCGCGAGGACCTGATCCTCGGAAAGCTGGATCAAGCCCAGGGCTCATTATCACCAAATCTTCTGAACCATCCTCAACTTCCCAAAGCAAGGCAGGTCGGTCCCCATGCCAACGCACGGCCCAGGAAACTTTTCCGTTCCTAGTTGGCATACCGTGCACTTCTACTCCATGACCGATCCAGCTATCAGGCCAAACTGTTGCTAAACGCAGGAGTTTCGCTTCACTATCAAAATCATCTACGAGCATTCTCCTGATGGTCCGAACTAGCCAAGCTGAAACTCGTAAATCATGACCTGTTCCAGCAGTTCCTGTTCGTAGCTTCGGGTGAGCAAAAGTTGGCCAAGACCATGTCGGCGAAGCGTAATCTAGAACTGTTTCTAACTGTCTTAAGGCCAGTTTTGGAGCGCTGGCCACATTATTGAAAGCTGCCTTCGAAGTTCTCAGCAGGTTAATTCCTAGCGATCGGTCATCTTCGATGGTGACACTTGGCTGTTCTATTTCATCATTTTGTTGAGGGTGTTCATCTAATAACTTATCGATAATTTTGTTTAACTCAAAGGCCGCTGAATCGGCTTTGAGGACTAAAAGTAGGGCTAAGGCTGCCTCTAAACCTCTAATTGCGCCTGCAGTATCAGGCTGGGCTATCAGCCATCGCGCTCCATCAGTAGATCGGAAGAGCGT
>CAJQGN010000162.1 GCA_905477545.1 uncultured Acidimicrobiales bacterium
CCCTTCGAAGCGCAGCGTCTGCTCTTCCCCCGACGTACACCGGTATTGCAGGTTTCGGCACCGGAACAATTCGGGCCCTATCAATTTCAAAGAATTTCCCGCTATAGCTCAACGTTTCCCCTCGCAAAAGACCTTGGACAATCTCAAGCGATTCATCAGTGCGCTGTCCACGAGTGCGAGGATCAACTCCACAGACTTCTACTTCGTGCCTATCATCTCCCCCAACACCAATTCCAAACGATATGCGTCCGGGAGCCATTTCCGCCAAATTTGCGAGCTGTCTCGCCACTGGGACAGGATGTCGAAGCGGTAGTAAATATACGCCTAAATATATCCCAATTTCTGGATGTAAATTCGCTAGCGCCGCAGCACTGACCATCCCATCATGTCCATGGCCAAATCTGAAACTTACGTGATCCGCAAAAAAAACATGGTCAATACCAAAATCTACGACCCGTTGCAGAGCCTTTTTACGTTCCTCCCAAGGCCGGCTCCAAAGGTCAAGCGCTGGTGTTACCCCAACTCGAATATCAGGTTTCATGATTGTGGCCCCATAATCAGGCAAGTGCCCTGGGCAGCGGCAACGAGACGTTTTTTATTTGTCACATCGATTCGCACGACCGCCGTAGATTTACTCATAGCGATTACCTCGGCGCTCGCAGTACATACGCCTTCGCTGACGGGGCGAAGAAGATTAATTTTAAATTCCGTCGTAGCTGCCCAAGAGCCTTTTGGCATGGCGGGATATAGCACTACACCTAGGACATGATCACAGAAAGCTGAAATGCAGCCGCCGTGTATATTGCCAATCATTGTCACCATTTCCGGTAACACTTTGAAGGAAGCAACTAATTGACCCGGTTCAAAAGAGTCGATTGTGATTCCGAGAAATCCATCGATACCTTTATCGGGCACAAAGCCGGCAAATTTAGTCGCAATTTGTTCATCCCAGAATTTTAGTTTTACAGGCATACATAAACCTTAGATCCTTAACCAGGTGGGAGTGAAGTAGAGTTAGACGTCTTCCACATCCACGTAGCTAGATCTAGAAGAAACTCTCGTGCCTGAATTCCATCTTCCTGACCAAAACCATGCTGTGTGCCACCATAGAGCTTTCGACTAAGGAGCCCATTCGCATTCGCGAACGCGTCGCACAAATCATTAACTATCGACGATGGGACATTTTGATCATGTTCAGCTTCCGCAAAAAAAATAGGCGGAAGATTCGCGTAGGCGCCCGTATTTATTAATCGCGGTATGCTTGCTTCTTTCATCATTTCTTTGTTGACAAAATACGCTTCCGTATATCTAGCTAGCCGATGGCCGTGTTCTGTTCTGAGGCTTTTTGCGTACAAAAATCTTTTCAATGGGTCTACCGGAGCCCAAAATACCCCGACGCCAATAACTGAAGCATCTACTTTGTTTACATCTTCAATACTGTCAAACCCATTTAATTTAATAGCTGGGTCAACTGATAATGCTGGGTTTAATGCTGCCATGAGTGCTATGTGGCCACCACTTGAGCTACCTATGCTGAATATTTGTGTCTCTTCGATCTTCAATTTTGAAGCGTTAATACGCACCCAACGCACTCCTGCACAAACATCTCTTACCGCCGTTGGATGATGATATTTTGGTCCACATCGGAAATCCAGTGAAATTACTGTGGCACCCATCGAACACAAAAATTCGTTGTAAAAATCACCGGAGGTTCTATCCAAAGAAGACCACGCACCTCCGTGAACGTCAACTATGCCGATCCCTTGTAAGGGCCCGCCGCTTAACGACCTCCAAACGCGTGCGTATAATTCGCCATTGTTATGTTCTAGGTACGCAACATCCTCATAACTCGCATTCTTTTGGCGTTTCAGATTTTCGGTTATTTTCACGTGCTCCACCGGATTGGTAAGTGTTTCAACCCATTTTGAAAATTAGAAACGAGGTGTTCCGGTTCACCCGCTATCTCCAAATTCGGCAACTTGGTAATAATTTCGTGGAACAAGGCTCTCATCTGCACGCGAGCGAGGCGCGATCCAAGACAAAAATGAGGACCGGCGCCAAAAGTTAGGTGGTCATTTGGACTTCTCAAAATATCGAATTGATCCGGATTTTCAAATACCTTCGGGTCTCGATTGGCTGCAGCGTGATAAACCACGATTTTTTCGCCAGCCTCAACTGATCTGCCTCCAAGCTCAAGATCACAAGTAGCAGTTCTACGAAAGTGAACAACCGGCGGTGCGTATCGCAGCATCTCTTCTATCGCTCCATCTAGCAATGACGGATCATTAACAAGTTGCGTTAGCTGTTCGGGGTGTGTTAGGAGCGCTAGCAATCCACCGGGGATGCCATTTCTTAAAGTCTCATTACCCGCTACCGCGAACAAAAAAAACATCGTTTCAAATTCTTCGACCGTAATTTGACCTTGATCGTCATCTGCGTTCAACAGAATTGACACAATATCTTCACCAGGGTTTGATAGTCGATAGTTTGCTAAGTCACTTGCGTACGAGTACATGTCAGCTAGTCCTTCCCGAGATCTAGGATCAGGGAGGCGGCCAGATTCATCTACCTTGATACCTGCACGAATTTTTAATGCCCGCTTCGCCATCTCAGTTCCCTTTTTGGGGTCAAAGGAATCTGACGCGGCATATTCGGCATCTTGGTATCCAATAACCCGGTTACTCCAGTCATATAGGAGCATCCGATCTTCTTCCGGAATACCCATTATGGAAGCAAGTGTGAGTAGTGGTAGGTCAGTTGCGATTTCTGTCACGAAGTCTGCTCGCCCATTTTTTTGAACGTTAGCTACTATCGAAAATGCGCACGATTTAATATTTTCTTCTAGCCGTGCGACAGCTCGAGGGGTAAAAGATTTTACTAGTAGCCTTCGTAATCGCGAGTGTTCAGGTGGGTCTTGATTCAGCATCATACGTTGAACAAATGACAACATGGATGCCGATGACGGGTCTCTTATTTGCGTTCCGCCTTGGTACGAGGAGAAATTATTGGGGTCACGCAGTACTTTGTTTACTAGATCATGGGTCAGAACCGCCCAAAACCCTGGCCCTTTTCCCCAACCAAGCAAAGCTGGCTCCTCCACCCAATGAATCGGAGATTCTTGCCTCATTTCAGCTATCAAATCGTATGGCACTCCAGTTTTATAAGTTCGAGGGTCAAATAATGCATCAGTGTCCACAACAGAAATTTCTATCACTATTTAGCGGTCGCGCGTTCCCGCACTATAATCCTGGCACCCTATGAGTATGGCCGATCACACATCTGAGAGCTCTTTATCTAGCTCACCTCAAGGCCTCCTTCGCCTGACGAAGGACTTCATCAAAAATGTTTCTGCGCACCACACCT
>CAJQGN010000163.1 GCA_905477545.1 uncultured Acidimicrobiales bacterium
CCGAAGAAAAATACGAAAGGAAGCATATATACAAATGAATGCACTACTTGCATCGCATCCAATACAGGACGTACCACGCGCCACACTCCGTCGAGCCGTCCACACGCCACACCAATTGGAATACCTATGAGAACGCATAAAATAACGGCAACGGCAATAAACCCAATAGTTCGGGCAGTTTCTTTCCAGTACTCATCACCGAGAAGGCCGCATATTGTCAACCCTAGGAAAGAACCTGCAGCTACTTGGAGCCCTCGAAATGCCCAACCGACGAAAAAAGTAATAAGACAAACGGTGAGCCAAGAAAGCCCTAAAAGCCATTGATCTACAATCACTTGCATCATGGTCTGGAATGGCCATTTGATTAATGCGAGCGTCTCTTTCATATTGAGATCTACCCAGACGGTTACCTGCTCTACCCAGTCTCCCACAGGAATGTTCCATTTATCTAAAATTGAATTTTGTCGCTGGTCCCAGCTTTCAATAGAGCGATACCAGATCACGAATATCAAACCGATTCCACCTGCAGCTGCGGAAAACAGCTTACGTCCTCTGAATCCGCTCACTAAGAGGATCACAGGCAGCACAAAAACCAGGGCTAAAGCTAAATATTCGATTGTGGTTGCGGCTACATCTGCGACTTGGTCGCCTGTCTCAAGGTCAGTGAGTTTACCTACTGTTCGATCAACGAAATGACCGCCATCGCTTGCTGCAAATATGTTCATCACATGAACACCTCGTGATCAAACGTGTCGGCGAGCGCTTCAACTCGGCCTAACTCTTCAAGAACTTCGTTGGGGTCCACTCGCCCAATTAACTTGCCTGCATTATCAAGAACTGCAATCGGCAGTCCGCGACCAGCATCTGCGTACACCTCGTTAAGAGTCTGAGAAGCTTCGGCTTCGGGAACGTCGGTGCGCATAGCTGCTGATAAAGAAGGACTACTCAATGAGCCAACTCGTTCAACATCGGAACGCGTGATAAATCCAATGCAATTGCCACTCTCATCAACAACGAACCTTCCTGATCTCCCTGAAAAAGCAGTTAAAAGTTCGTCAAATTTAGTATCAGAACGTATTGGACGGACCTCGCTCATAATCTCAGCTAGCTTGATGACTCGTCCTTGATCTACATCCTTTACGAACTCGGCTACGTAACCGGTCTCAGGCGCAGTAAGGATTTCTTCTGGAGTGCCAATTTGAACAATTTCTCCGTCTTTCATGATGCAGACGCGGTCCCCAATCCGCAGTGCCTCATTCAAATCATGAGTAATAAACAAAATTGTTTTATGTAACTCCGACTGAATCGCTAACAATTCATCTTGCATCTGTCGGCGTATAAGTGGATCGAGGGCACTAAAGGCCTCATCCATCAGAAGAATATCTGGGTCTGAAGCTAAAGCTCTAGCTAAACCAACGCGCTGTTGCATGCCACCAGACAATTCATTCGTGGCGTTCTGCGCATATTGGTCAAGCCCGACTAGACGCAATGCCTCGAGAGCTGACGCATAACGTTCTGGTTTCGGTACTTTCTGAACTTTTAGCCCGTAAGCCACATTTTCAATAACATTGCGATGGGGGAATAGTGCAAAATGTTGAAAAACCATTCCCATTTTTTGTCGTCTGAAAGCTTGGAGCTCTTTGTAAGCGAGCTGCTGAACGTCTATTCCATCGACGATTACCTGACCATGGGTAACATCATGAAGCTTGTTGACGGTTCGTATAGCGGTAGATTTGCCAGACCCTGAGAGACCCATGACTACAAAAATTTCACCTCGACGAACTGAAAAAGAAACGTCGTTGAGCCCCACAACATGCCCGCACTGGCGCTGAACTTCATCTTTTCCAACTCCAGCTGCAGCGAGGTCGAACGCTCTGCCACGAGGCTGAGGGCCAAAAATTTTGAACACATTCTCAAGTCGGATTATTTCTTCAGTTTCCGGCATACGGAATAATCAGCCCCTCAACATGCCTTAGGTCGACGAGTCGGACGGCATGGATCGCCAATAAACCTAACAGCGAAGGTCGCTTTGGTGGTAGTTATTCAAAGATCAATAGTTATTAGCGAGCTGTTGAAGTCTCACCGATCGATTAGCTGGAGACAGATGGCAGCTGAGAAAAATGCAAGTGTGTAAGAGTTCTGAAAAACTGAATCCGATTATAAATTCTCTCCGACGGAGGGTCCGTGGGCGCTAATAAGTTTTTCAGGCCGATTTAGATCAAGTGATTTCAGATACTCGAGCTTGAATTGCTAATTTTTTGAATTTTGGCAATTTATCGACGACCAGATCAAAGCTGTCTTCGACCCAAGCAGTAATCAGTTCATCTGGAATTGACTCATTGACCATGATGTAGTTCCAGTGCTTTTTTTGAAAATTCCACGCGGTAACTGAGCTGTAGCTAGAACGAAGTGTCTCCGCAATTTCTGGGTCGCACTTAACGTTAAAACCAAGATCACCTTGAACATTAACCATTGCAAAGATTTTGTTGCATACTTTGTACACCGTGACACTCGGACCGAATGGGTATTCTTCAGTCGCCTCAGGCTGACTAAGGCAAATTGACTTTAAAAGTTCTCGATTCATTTTTGGATAAACCTCTGGGCTAACTTTATCGAACCCGATCTTTCCACTGTTTGACTCTGCCCTAAGATAATTAAATGAAACCGTAAAGCTGTTGTCTCCTTGGAGAGTTAGTTGAGAGAAAAAGTAGATGTGCCTCACGATAAGAGAACCGAATGTGGACCTCATGTTGTTGCTGGGTGATGCTCCCCAACAAAATTAGTACATGGGGAGCCGAAACAAACTACCGAAAACGACGTGTCGGTTTGTGAAGAAATTAGATGAAGGAGCATGAGTCCAAGTAGTCTCTGCAACGTTAAACTTTGTTAAGGGGAAGTCAAAGCGAGAACATATGAGTCGTTTTAGTAATAAGCAATTAAGAGTAATATCGATGGTTCTTATGTTCATCGGTGTTGCCTTGCGCGGATTCGCCGAGCAGCCCGTCATTATCCAAGTGCTCTCTTACCTCGCGTTGCTTCTCGCTCCGAGCATCCTTATTTATAGGTACCGTAAAAGTTAGTTAACAGCCCCGATTCCCTCAGTTCTAGTATTCAGGCTTTCTTAGGAATAGATAGCTGGTTGCAACGAATAGGAAAGCCGATGATAAATGAGCCTTAAAATATGGAGATATGCGGGTCTGGCTGTGGTGGTGGCATACGTGATCGTTATGTGTCGAGCAATCTTCTAAAGCGCACATAACTTTATTTACTTTTTCGAAAGCTTCAGAGCTGAAGCAAACTTTAGGGAACTCGTCGACGGTTGGGTTCCCACTGAGAGTGTGATGGAGTGACCCGCCTGATGCACCTTGACAGCGGTAGGTCTACTCTGTCGATGAGCCCCCTAGGATTATTGGTTATGTCCTACCCGACAGCGACGCTGTTACTATCGTGCCCCGACCGACCAGGAATAGCTGCGGCGGTGACTTCGTATCTGTATGAACGTGGCACAAATGTGGTGCACGCAGAACAACACGTCGATGTTCAGGCTGGGATCTTCTTTCAAAGAGTCGAAGTTGAGATCGAGAACCTGTCAGGGACGCTAGAAGACTTCGAAAGCGGTTTTGGTGTAATCGCTGAATCTTTTGCGATGGAATTTAAGATCAGATTATCAACTGAACGGCCTCGAGTAGCAATCCTATGTTCGAAGCAAGGACATTGTACATATGATCTTCTAGCCCGATGGAGTTTGGGAGAAATCCCAGCACAACTAGCTTTCGTTGCAAGTAATCATGAAACTCTTCGCGAGCCGACAGAACGCGCAGGATATAACTTTCATCATTTACCAGTGGACCCAGCTAATAAAGAATTGCAGCAAGAAACTCTGCGACGTTTGCTCGTAGACAACGGTATCGACCTTGTGATCATGGCAAGGTACATGCAGGTGTTGCCAGCGAAAGTTGTTGATTTATTTCCTAGTCGAATCGTCAACATACACCACTCTTTCCTTCCAGCATTTCCGGGCAGCAAGCCGTACCACCAAGCCCATGCTCGGGGTGTAAAGCTCATAGGAGTCACTGCTCACTACGCGACGGTTGCCCTTGATGAGGGACCGATCATTGAGCAAGAGGTTATAAGAGTCACACACCGACATTCACCCGAGGAACTAGTTCAAAAAGGGCGAGATTTAGAAATGATCGTGTTGGCTCGCGCCGTTAAGGCCCACATAAACAACCAGGTACTCGTTTATGGGAATAAAACAGTGGTTTTTGGTTAAATTCTTGCACCTCTCTGATACTTCATATAATCAGTAAATAGTTTTTAAACTTCTAAATGTTCGCTAGGTTCGGCACATCGATTTGGAAGAAGATAACGGGTTCTGGAACCCCAAACCGTCGATTCGTTAACCGTCTGTTTACCGAAGATCACCACTTCGTTAACCGTGCACTTTCTTGTTTGTTAATGAGCATCTCTAAATTGCCTTCA
>CAJQGN010000164.1 GCA_905477545.1 uncultured Acidimicrobiales bacterium
GCTGGGGCTTTTTCGAATTCTTCCGGGCGAGCCGCCAACTCTTCGTTAATGTCGCGCAATAGTTCCGCCGCAAGAGCAGCAACAACGTCACTAGGAGTCCTGAAGTGGCGATACGACTGAGCTTTACTCACCCCGGACGCATCGATGATGGCATGCATTGTCATGTTGTTTATTGACGCGGAGCCGAGCACTTTGCGAGCTGCCTTGAGAAGAATGGAATGTGTTCTCTTCGCGTCTGATCTCATTTAATCCGCCACCTCTTGACATAAGACTTTTGTATCACTTTGGATACTACCTACGTCGGTAACAAAACCGGACTTAGAGGGGCGACTTTTGTCTCGTTTCTATTTTGGTGACCTTTTGGTTTCTCACCGGCTTCTTCTTTACCGGCTTAGCCTCTTCGAAAATTTTGATACTCTGAGTTGCAAAAGTTCGTTATGCCCGCTCTGACGCGAAATCTCCGAGACCCATAGAGTCGGAAAGTTCCGACATCGATTCAAGTCGATCTGCCGGATGACGAGTTCCGGTCCCATCGGCAATCCTGGTCATCATCTCAAAGTTGGCGACAACCGCAGCAGCATCCAACATAGTTGCTTCATCTGTGGCTTCGACTAGCGCTGCCCGGGCCGACGGCAACGACGCTAAATCGTTAACGGACGCGTCTACAAGCGCAGCTAACTCGGGTGCGTGTTGGATGGCGTCACTTTCTTGCAGGTCTCCTCGAACCACATCTAGATCAAGTTCCAGGTCGTTTGCGCTGCTGCTCGCACGGAGCATCATTGAGTGAGCTGCAGTTCAGTAAAAACACTCCCTATGTGCTGAGAGTCTTCCGGCGACGAGTTCAATTTGCCGACGAGACAATGTGCCCCGCGTCCAATTCAAGTCAACCATTTCCCGCATCGGAATATACTGCGCGTCGCCGAGCGTAAACAGGGTATCCATCGCCGCAGGGACTGAACTGAGTGCTCGAATGACTGGCGCTAATGCAGGAAGCCCAGCATAAAAAGGTGCGAGTTCTGGTGTGCTGTCTTCAAGATGCACTACAGGCACCCAATGATGCTTTGCAGGTTTAGAAGGTTGAGTTTGGCGCGTTGGGTCGCCTTGAAGGGGCTCAGGGAAATCGGGACTATCGATTCCAGCCAACTGAGCGAAACGAAGTACTGATGCGACGCTGATTGTGACTTCAATTATTTCCACCCACTGCTGAGGGGTTACCCCAGTAGCGTCGCGCATTTTCTGATACCAACCTTCGGTCAGAGTTCCTGCGTGCACAGCTAGGCGATAGACAGCATCTTGTAGCTCTGAACTTATTCGAGAGCTGTTGGGTAGACGCCCACTCTTCGAAGCGCTGTCCCAAGGTGGGACTGGATCAGAGTCACCTAAGGCCACCCGAACGACCTCCGCCACAGCGAGGCGTTCGGAACCGTTCCACCATGTTCCTGGCGCAGCGAGCTTTTCCCAAACATGGGCGTGAGCTGCTGTTAGATCAGAGCGAATATGTAGATTTGTTGCTTCATGTGATAACTCGATAAGGGACGTGGGAGTTTTTGTCATAATGCCTTACTAACTAGATATCACCTTTGATTAACACCGTAGCTGTTACTGGCGGCGTGTTCATTAGCTTCAGCTATTTTCCAAACTCCGTTAGCCGTCAGCTCATCGCCCGCATCGTTGGTTCCTAGGAGCATTCTGTAACTAGAATTCATCGACTCGCCGAGCAGGCGCATCTTAACGATCTCACCGGTATCTTTTTCGCTGAAGTAAGTACTCATGATTCCTCCTTCAAATGGTCTATGGACTTTAACATTTTGCTTTTTCTTACGAAGAAGTTTCTTCTTACGCCCCGGCTTCTTCTTGACTGGTTCAGGATCTTCAAATATTCCTTTAGTGCGAACTGCGACGGTAACGCCCATAGCTATTGGAAGCCCCAGCAAAAAGATCTGGGAGGAATCGAATTTTGTGGCGGGAATAACCGCCTTTCTTGTTCTCGGGCCAAATTTAGTGACGAGACTTTGAACGCTCAGATAAACACGCCGGCAGTATGCTGCTATGTCGTTTCATCGAAAACGTGGTGAGAGTTGAGTTGATATGACGCAGATTGACATAGAAAGTCGGCGCGCCAAATTCGCAACTAACATAGCAACAAGGCGAAACGTCTAATGTCGACTGGGAGAAAAATGACAGAGATAGGCAAGGAACTGCTGGGCAAGGTGGCTTTGATTACTGGGGGTGCCCGGCCGAAGGGACAAGGCGCAGCCGAAGGGCGATTATTCGCCTCGCGGGGCGCCACTGTTATTCTCGCTGACGTAATTGATGAGGAAGGCGAACGTACTGCGGGAGAGATAGAGAGAGCAGAGTACGCTCACCTCGATGTGACATCTGAGCAAGAGTGGGATGACGTAGTAGCTGATGTGATGAGCCGGCACGGCCGACTTGACGTGCTTATCAATAATGCCGGAATAGCGCCGATGGGTCGGCTAGTTAACGCAACCATCGATGACTGGAACTTGACGATTGCAGTCAACCAGACGGGGGTTTTTTTGGGTATGCGAACCGCAGCTCGGGCCATGATTAAGGCTGACAATGGTGGAGCGATTGTCAACATAAGCTCGGTAGCGGGTATGGAGGGCCTATTTGGGTCGACTGCCTATGGTGCATCTAAATGGGCCGTGCGAGGGATGACGAAAATAGCCTCCAAGGAGTTGGGTCGCCACGGAATCAGAGTGAATTCTGTCCATCCAGGCTTCATCGACACCGACATGTTGGCTCAAGGTAATTTCGATGATGAACAAAAAGCCAAGATGGCTCGCTCGGCACCGGTTGGGCGTATTGGAGTGCCCGAGGACATTGCGAACATGGTCCTGTACCTGGTCACTGATGCTGCAG
>CAJQGN010000165.1 GCA_905477545.1 uncultured Acidimicrobiales bacterium
GTCGGCCTGTTGCCACCGGTGCTGGTCATTCTGTGGCGAACTTTTCTCCCGTTGGTGGAAAGATAAAGCACGCTTTGTCTCCAAAAGAAAATACTTCGGTTCCTGGAGGTCAAACGTCGAGAGGAAATAACAAAAATCTTCGTCGAAAGTCTCCTGAATCGTTAATCGGCGTAAACGCAACTGCTAACAATCAAATGAATATGTCGACGCGATATCTAAGCCGAAGTAAGCAGGTCCATAGCGTCGACCGAACTCTTACACAGCCCTCATCCAGTGTTGATCGCTCGCATGTTATTGCTTTGAGGCGCGCGGTTCCTGTTGGAAAACCGGCAATAGGTAAGCACAGAGCCGGAGATCCAGTGTCGCTGGATACGCGACCATCCCGAGCAGAACAACCTGCACGGCAACTCCAGCAAAATGGTCACGCTATTTTTGAAGGCTCCTCAGTTGATGAAGCGCGCCGGTCTGCCAGAGTGCGCAGCTTGCCAGTAAATGTTGCAACGATTAACCCAATGTCTATAAACAGGGAAATGACCAAAGCATCTCCAAAAAATCCTCCAAGCGAGTCCACAGGCGGCCTGTCAGCCAGTGAAGCAGCGAACATTGTTTCAGCTGGAGGAAAACCTGAGAAAGTAGTTTTGCGATCGCCAAGTGAATCAGTGGGGAAGTCGTCGGAGAAGAGCACAGCTCTTGACGCAGATGAATGTGGTAGCGATTCACCAGCTGCGACTTTAGCGAAATTTGGGTCTATCACCGGAGCTAATTCCGAACGAGGAATAGACACAAGCGATCTTTTAGATTTGATCGAGTGGATAAACAAAGTCGTTGATGACCGGTTACGAGATGATTTCCAGCGTTATGGATGGGATAGTCAAAGGAGGCAATTCTGATGCCAGCAGGCAGCCAACTTCAAAAGCTAGAGCTGTTGTTATGTGAAGAAAGCGGCTCAAAAAAACCGTATCTGACCTTTCAATTTAATCCTGAAAGCTTGTCGTTCAATCAATCTATTACTCTTAATTGCGATCCTGGATCCAAAAAAGATCCACAGTCACGCGAATCAATGGAATTTTCTGTAACTGCTTTTTTTGATGCAAGTCACCAGTTCAACCCAAACGATTCAGTTCAACTAGCTGTCGAGAAGCTGTACAAGGTAGCTGCGCCTGAATTCGAAAAAGGAAAAGATCTGAATCCTAATTTGGTCCAACTCCAATGGGGAAAGATGTACACGCCGGTGTCAGTCGTCTCAAGTTTCGGAGCGACATACACGATGTTCGACCCTAGCGGTACGCCAATAAGAGCAGAGGTACAGCTATCGCTTACCGAATACGACCCTAAAAACTCCAAACCACCACTGCAAAACCCAACATCTTTTACCCCTTTCCCTGGAAAACTTCACCATCCCAACAGCGGCCAACATCTTGATGATGTAGCTCAAGAACTATACGGAGATCCCAGTGGTTGGCGTCGTATAGCTGCGGCGAACAAAATTTCTGATCCCTTTGCTACTTTGCGAGGTACTCGACTTCTAGTCCCAGATGAGGAGGTTTTTGATGGCACCGACTGAAGGAACGCCACTGCCGCGAATTTCTATTAAAGGTAAAGAGATCGGTGACAAGTACTTTGAGAGCCTTATCGACTGTCGCGTTTCCAGGGAGATCGGAGCAGCTGGCACAGCCGCTGTAAGATTTTATGATCCTGAGTTTGAGCTTTTTAGCGGTGGGTTTATCAAAATAGCGGACAATTTGACGATCTCATTTGCGAATCCTGCCGGTAAGTATGAGAAAATTTTTACCGGTACGGTCGGCGGCGTGGGAGTCGAGCAAGGTGTTTCTGATCTCCACCACTTGGTAGTCAGCGCCTATGATTCAGCGCAAGGCATGAACCGCCAGAGCACTCCGATTGCTTATCAGAACACATCGGTTAGTGAAGTTGTTACTCAGATTGCCAAACGTAATGGCCTGTCAGCAAATTTGAAGTTGCCAGAAATCAAACTGGAATATTATCTTCAAACTGAGGATGATCACGCCACGTTGGACATGATTCTGGCGCGGGTGGGGGCGTCTTGGTGGGTCGAGGAGAAGAAACTTTTTGCTCAGCCACAAAAAGTAACTTCGCCAATTAGTTTAGTTTGGAGAGAGACGTTAACTAAATTTTCAGCAAGGTATAGCGGAGCTTCCCGAACCGACTCAGTTACGGTGCGGGGCTGGGATCCAAGTACACAGAAAGCTATTTCTGGAGTTTCGCAACGGTCGTCAACAAACGGTCAAAAGTTGGGTGCGTCAATCCCGATGTTTGATAAGCGGTCGAAAGAAGCGAAGACAATGAAGGGAAAATCTGTTGTAACCGATGCGCCGGTTGAAACGGCGAAAGAAGCAAAGGCCTTGGCTGATTCGTTACAGGGCGACGTGGCTAGCAACGAAATCATCATTTCTGGTGAGGCGCAAGGACAGCCTGAGATAGCAGTTGGTAAGACAGTTGAACTAAAGAATTTAGGACCTCAGCTATCGGGAAAAATTTCTATTACCCGCGTAGATCATCGTTATGCGGTCGGTAAGGCTTTAGTAACGCGGTTTGAAGGTGGTCAAGCAAACCCGACTGGGATCGCGAATCGGTTTGCTAATAGCCAGCGCGGCATAGATCGGAGCTTAAGACAGCTAGCTATCGGAACGGTGACGAATGTTAAAGATCCCGATAAAACGGGTCGCGTGAAGTTAAAGGTTCCGAGTATCTCTGACAAAGATGAAAGTGCATGGGCGCGGGTCGTTTCTTTAGGAGCGGGGCCAGGTAGAGGCTTGCAGTTCACACCCGAAGTGGGAGACGAAGTGCTCGTCGCCTATATCGGTGGTGATCAGCGTTTCCCAATGGTTGTTGGCGGCCTGTGGAGTAAAAAAAATGCTCCACCGATACCATCGCCTGCGACCAAAGATGATGTCGACAAACGATCAATTATGTTTGCTTCTGGCTCAAATCTAACCGCAAGCGCTGATGATAAAAAAAAGAAGGCGATCTTAAAGTTAGAGCACGCGGACCCAGCCAATTTTATGGCCTTGTCCGAAAAGGGAATTGAAATTGAGGCTCAACCTAAAGGTAAATTCGTGCTGAAAGTCGGCAAAGCATCTATCGAAATGGATGGAAATGGAGACATTAGTATTAAAGGAGTCAATATAAAGATTTCAGGCTCTAAAGCAGTGACAGTCGATGGTCAGAATCTAACTTTAAAAGGGAAAATGGGTGCGCTTGTAGACGGTGGAGGCTCAAAACTCGATTTGAAAAAACCGGGTGCTAATCTATCTTCGTCGGGCATTACCGGGATCAAGGGCTCGATGGTGAAACTCAATTGATAAATAACGCTTATGTGGTCGGTGCGAAAAATGAGTGAAACTGACTTTCTTGGTCGTGGTATCGACTTTCCTTTTGTGATTGACGCGAAAGGCTCCTTTGGTTTTGCTGAGGGGGTTATTTCTGTGGAAAAATCTATTCTAATGATTCTTTCAACTGCGCCCGGGGAGCGAGCATTTCGTCCTAATTTCGGATGCTTGATCTGGGAGCTTTTGTACGAATCGATAACTCCGAGCCTGTTCGGGAGAATGGAGATGTACGTTCGGCAAGCACTGGAAATGTGGGAGCCGCGTATTGATCTAGAACAAGTATCTACTATCGATGGTTCTGAATTCGGAACGGTTGAAATCGAGATTGTTTATAAAGTGAAAGACACCAATGATCGAAGAAATCTTGTGTTTCCATTCTATGTGATACCAGCAGAAGGGGAGGAACGTGGCCTTTCCTAAAGTAAATCTCGATGACAGAAGATTTCAAGATTTAGTTGACGAGGCCAAGCGGCTAATTCCAAACTATTTACCTGAGTGGACAAATCATAATGTAGCTGATCCAGGAGTAGCGCTAATAGAGCTGTTCGCATGGATGACTGAGCTCACTTTGTATCGACTAAACCAGATTCCTGATCGATTGTACGAATCTTTTCTCGACTTAGTTGGCGTGTCGCCATACCCCGGTGCCCAGGCCACAACCAAATTGACTTTTAGCTTTTCTAATGTTCCCGAAGAGCCTGTAAGTATTCCATTTGGAACCGAGGTAGCTTCAGCCGGTGATTCTCCAGTAATTTTTGTTACCAGCGACCAGTTGACAATCAGCCAACCTAAGTTAGTTGCAGTCCTGTCGGTGCCTAGCAGCGGCGATGAAGAACCCGATGAAGGCCGAGCTTCTGACAGCCTCGACGAACTAATGGCCCAAACCGAAGTCTTAAACATCTTTTCCTCCGACCCTATGTCACCGGGAGATTCAACCTATTTTGGTTTTGATCAGTCGTTAGCCGGTAATTTATTGAGATTAACTGTCGAAGCCGAAGTAGAGGGTGTCGGAATTGACCCTTTTCGGCCACCAATCGCTTGGGAAGTATGGTCAATCGATGGATGGTTAAACTGCGAAGTTAGATCTGATGGAACAGGTGGTTTAAACCGTGATGGAGAAATAGTCATTGCGATTCCAGATGGACATGTCGGGTTGGCTGTAGCAGGTACACGCGCTTTCTGGATGAGAATCAGGCTTACTGTCCCAGAAATTGACCAGCCCACTTATCAGTCAACTCCATCTGTACGAACTCTTGACTTTGCGGCGATTGGAGGCACCGTATCGGCGGAGCATTCAGAAATCGCAGGTGAAGAGTTTCTGGGACTTTCAGCAGGTGAGCCAGGCCAAAGTTTTTCGGTACAGAGTGTCCCGGCGTTAAGCCGTAACGAAAATGAATTTGTCGAAATACGTTTCGAAGATGAGAACCAGCAATGGGTTGAAGTTCCAAATTTTTCTCAATCTAACGGAGAAGACCTTCATTACACCTGGGATAGCAGGTCAGGCCTAATTGAGTTCGGGCCACGAGTCCGTCAACCAAACGGCTCCTGGAGGAGTTACGGCGCGGTGCCAAAAGCCGGCGAAGAGATTTGGGTATCTGGTTATCGCATAGGAGGGGGGTCTGTCGGTAACGTAGGGCCTAACTCGTTAACAATTTTGCGTTCAGCTGTTCCGTATGTCGATCGAGTCACTAATCTGATTCCCGCTTCGGGAGGGGTAAATGTAGAAACCCTTGACAATGCAAAACTAAGAGCCCCATTATCGTTAGTAGCGGGCGACAGAGCAGTTACGGCCTCAGATCACGAGAGGCTCGCAATTGAATCCTCCCCGAAGATAAGTCGCGCCTTATGTATTGCATCAGAAAATGCTGGAGGACCCACGAGCTTAATAGTTGTGGTCGATCCGGCAGTTACCCCCGACCTCTTGACGATAGACGACTTTGTCCTTGGCGATGATTTGATCGAGGAAGTAACGAATTACTTGTCGCCCCGACGCCTGATAGGAACATCTATCGAATTACGCACCCCACGTTACGTCGGAATTAGCGTTACCGCTCTATTGACTGCGGCACCAGGCAAAAATAGTGCAGCGCTACGACAAGAGTGTCTTGAAGCTGTAGCAAATTTTTTATCTCCGTTAAGCGGTGGCATTAATAATTCTGGGTGGCCGTTCGGTCAGGCCTTAAATGCTGGGGCCATCTCGAATCTTTTAGCGCAAGTACCGGGAGTCGAACGGGTAGCAGAAGTTGCGCTATTCGAAGCTGACCTGAGGAATGGGAGACGTATAGGAGACTCGAAAGAGGTTATTCCATTAGAAACCGATGCCTTATTTTTATCTTTCAGGCCGCAGATTGTTGTCCGATGACAGTTCGTGAAAAAGGTTGGTTAAGTCGGCGCCTACCTCTGGTAATGGGAGAAGACCCGACACTTCGATCATTTCTCGGTATGTTGGAAGAAATATCTGAATCTCTTCAACTCCAGATTGATCAATTCCCGTTGCTCATCGATTCGTCTGTGACACCTACCGAATTATTAGAATGGTTAGGGTTCTTCATCGACACGCCAGATACCAGTGCGTTGCCGGAGGTGAAGAGGCGGCAATTGATTACAGATTTAGGCGCTTCACTTTTACGAAGAGGAACTAGAGCCCACATGGAACATATTCTTGCAGCGTTTACTGACGGCGGGTACGAGATTAGTGAAGATGGTGGCGTCTACCGAGAAGGCGAAGCTCCTACTAACTCAAGTAAAATAGAGGTGAGAGTTGGTCAATTACGAAGCGGCACCGTGAATAGTTTAGAGCAAATTTTGCAATCGATTATTCCTACAAATTGCGCTTTGACGTTAGAGGTCGATGAAACAATGACAGAGAGAAAGGCCTAGCGTAGTGTCTCTAATTATCTGTCCGAGCTGCGGTGCAGAACAAGTAGACCCTTCCGGATTGAGATCAGCAGAATCTTTCTGTGTCGAATGCGATTTCCCTCTTTTCTTTTCCGGACCTGATTTAGAGTTAGCTCGAAGTGATACTTCTGAGTCACGTGACCGACTCCCCGGAGTTGACGGGCGCACACCCAAATCATGGCGATCATGTGGCGAATGTGGAGAACTCAATCGGCGGGCGTCTTCGCATTGTCTCAGGTGCGGAGCTGTTCTTCGCGAAGTAATAGATCATGAAGATGAAGTCGAACAACAAGTTGAAACCCTCCCTGAGGAGGACTCTGCTGTAGCCCCAGCGAAGAAGTCTTCGGGTTTGATCGAAGGCCTAATAGCGGGATTACTCGTTGGGCTTTTACTTGCGTATTTTGTTACAGCTCTCTGGTTAGATAACAAAAATGTAGAAAACGGTATAGATCTAGTGGTTTCTGAACAAGAAATCGAGCTTGTCGAAGCGGGCTCTACAGTTACCGTCACAGTATCTTTGAGCGAAGAACCCATAAAAGAAATTGTAATAGAAACCTCTTCAAACGACCCAAATGTAGCCCTGGTCTCTCCGAAGCGACTCGTTTTCAACGCCAGAAACTGGAACTCTCCTAAAAATGTGAAGATCGAGGCGCCAACGGTTCCTATATCTTCGAATCAGGAAACTTTGGTAGTTCTAGTGCCTATCGAAAACGGAGGAGCCAGGCGTTTGATTACCAACAATAACCGTTCCGAATTGCCGCTTGCCTACGAGTTGCAGGTTTCTTCGGTGGCTCCCAAGAGCGACTAAAGTTCTTTTCTGTTGAACGCGGAGACAAGCGATGGAAGAAATTATTTTTTCCAGTTTTAGTGCCGCGATATTTTTGCCATGTAGGGCTAACTTTGGTCTTACCTGACTAAATCCTTAGAACTAAGAATGATCGCACACCATGATTCATCTAATAGATGATGCACTCGAAAGATTTCTCAAACACGAAGTTTTGGAGGAGTCCTCTATCGAAGTTTCTTTCAATAGGCCAGATGGTGAATGGGTATCTTCGCTGACGAGTCCAGTCATAAATATTTTTTTGTGGCGAATCCGAAAAGATCATGTAAAGAACTCGTCGGGCACTGAAGTTCGTTCAGGTAACGAAACAGTGCGACGGATGGTGCCGCCGCGCCTGAGGCTCAGTTATTTCGTATCTGCACATGCGCAAGAGGTTAGAGATGAGCACCTCTTGCTAGGTGAAGTAGCTAGAGAGGTGTTGCGTAATAAAGAGATGCCTGAAGAATTCAAAGAAGGTGATCTAGCGGGTGCCGACGCGCCTGTTTGGATGTCGGTAGGCAACGAAAGTTTGCAGCTTCCCCTCGAGTTTTGGCAAGCAATAGGTGGAGATCTTAAATCAGGCATAGATTTGGAAATTAGTGTTCCCATAGATCTTGAGCTAGGAATCGAAGTAGGTCCTCCTGTAGAGGGCATCGAACTTCGGACTGAAGATATTCATAGCCCAACCATCAAGTCGGTGCGAAGCTACGTACGCGGTGAGTCAAATGATGGCTAAGCAACTCCGATTCGCCCCTGCTCTTAATGTTACGACGCTCATAGGTAGTGCATGAGGGCAAGCATCGTTTCTTCTCCAGAAAAAGTCACGGTAGGAGTCCCATTCACAGTTGAACTCCTAGTGGAAAATGTGTGGAGCACTATTCAGACTGTTACTCCAGAGGTAGAAGGTGCATTAGCGTCTTCAGCGATGAGCGCACCATTGTCAGTAGCGCTTTTCCCGCAAGAAGCTCAGACTTTTACGATTGACATTACATTGCCGCAGACAACTTCTGTAGGGGATTTAAATTTCACCGTTGACGTTGGTAGCGAACTTGCCATCGCCGACGGGGCTCTCGAAGTTAGCGTGAATGTACAAGAGCGACTGGAAGCTAACCTAACTGCAGCGCCGCGCCAATTGTCACGCGGAAGCAAAGCAAAAATAGTCGCAACGGTATCGAATGATGGTAACTCGCAAGTGGCCCTAGGCGTTTCAGCCCTTGACCCAGTTG
>CAJQGN010000166.1 GCA_905477545.1 uncultured Acidimicrobiales bacterium
CCCGCCGCACATTTGACTCGCGAGCAGCGTTCGGACAGTCCGTCGCTGAACTTGCTCAATGTCATGGCCGCCGCTCGAAAGTTCTTCATCAACGCCGAGTACCCGATCATCGACCTTCGTCACGCCCTAGCTCCCCTCATCTGTTTCACTACTGAGCCAGCAGACTGCGAAACCTTATCATACCGATTACACTTAGAAGTCGTGAGCGCTTCTTGGGTTCGGACTTCCGGCGGTCACGCGGATCGTTCCCCAAGAGCCGTCTTGGCACTTCTCGCTATTATGGCGGCTGCAATGACTATCGGCAGCGTGACGCTTAGCCATGTTATTGGCCAGCCCGAACCTGAACATCACGTGATCACTATCCCGTCAGGGACCGCTGCACGTATTAGCTTGGGAAGCGAAGTTGACATCATTCCTGCAGACCTAGAGTTCAGGCTTCAAGACCAGCTCACCGTAATCAACGAGGACTCGACAGCCCATCGGATCGGTCCTTTCATCATTGCCTCTGGTGATCGGCTCGACACAGAGTTCGCTGAGGCCGCTACTGTCGAGGGGTTCTGCTCGCTTCACTCGAGCGGCCGCGTAACTATCAACGTTGAAGGAGCCTGATGAGCAGTATCCGAAAAGAGCGCACTACGGCATTTAAGAAGAAAGTCTTCTGGATAGTTGCTGCTGCATCAATGTTTGTTGTGTCCGCCTGCGGTTCTAACGATGACCCGTTTCAGTCTGCTCGGATTGGTTCGAAGGTAAGTGCTGTGAATCACTCCCCGACTACTACCTACGTTGACTCGACTGTCTCTGACACTGACATCTCAGAGACCGATGAGAGTATAGATTTGAAGTTACCTGAGTTGGAGCGCCACGCTCAATCTCGGCCGTGGATCGACGTGGAACGTGTCCGAACTCTGATTGAGATTCATGGAAATGCAGATCCACCATTTAAGGATGCAGACAAAGCTGATGGTCTCGTGCATCTGTTGAATATTTGGGATGTGCCGTTAGATCAGGCAGAAGCTCTGCTCGATGAGGCAATGGTGAAGTGGCGTGTGGTGCAGCGTGACTGCGAGGGTTTGGCTGTTACTGAAGACTGGCGTCCGGGTAGAATTAATCTGTCTGTGATTGATGATCTCGTTGTTGGCTGGCAGGTAGAGGCCGTTGAGCATGCACATGGAAGTACCTGGTGTGCAAATAACGCGGATGACACTGACCCTGTGCACGGGATTCTTGGCGTCGAGCTCTTTGAAGCGGCAGCGATACTCGACACAAAGGAAGTCACATGGCGATTAACTGAAAAAGACTGCGAGTCTTTGCCAGTGACTATGGATTTGCAGCCGGGAAGACTGAATCTGGCTACCTTCTTTGGCGTTGTGGTTCGCTACTCGATAGAGGGCTGGGAAGGCCCAGACAACGTTTACAAACTGGAACCGCAGCCAATTTGCCCGGTTGTCCCGGGAAACTAAACCGCTGATGGCTTGGTATGGCCCGAGGGAGAATTGAAGGTCGTAGTTCCTATAACTATCACCTACTTTGAGGAGGGCGGTTACGACTTCTTATTGTTGTCTGATACAAATTTTCCTGGCAAGGCCGCTTTTGGGAGGAAATGTCGATAGCGGGAACAGCTCCTGACACGGAAACCTCGTATCTCAAAACCGAGCGATGGAATGATCCGAGAAACAAATTCTTCAAACATTAGGTCGGCTCCACCTGCGCCCACATGACTGGGATGCTGCCCCACTGATTTCCTACAGATCGCTCTGGCCGGCGTTGGAGTACACAGACGTATGCTTCATGCACCGGCATATGGGCCCACCCTGGTTCAAAAAAAGGATATCTTCCCTTTACTCGGAAAGGTCACCGAATCAATGGCTAACAACGACACTGACTTCATCGGTCATGTCGTTTCTAAATAGGTCCACTCGTCGGGCATCTACGCGAGCAACATCCGGGCCTTCTGCGACCGGGTATAGACCACCTACAAGACGCCGTTCCACATGGCGGGAATTATCCTCATCTACGCCGCCCATAGACAAACTTTTACCGTCATAGTCACAAACTATGTTCCAGATTTCTGATACTCACAGTGTCTATGACAAGACTTAAGACAAGTCTGAGGATCATTTTTCTCTGCTTCGTTACGACAATGCTTATTTTTTTGACTACTAGTTGCAGCAATGATTCCGCAATTAAAGAATTTTCTCCATCACCAGAAACTGAAATTATAGATCACACGAAACCTAAGAGAATATGCACAGAACTGTTCTACCAAATCGAATATCTAAGAGGTTCTAGGGCGCTAACCGCCTCAGCCGAAGCAGCGGTATACGCGTTGCAAAGAGATTTCATTCTCTTAGACTGCGCTGTCCTTAATCTTGGCAATCTGTCTGAGTGACATGACCACTAGATACTTAATCGACATAGTTCAAGCTTTGGAACGGTGCGATCTGAGCAATCCAGAAACTGCCCGCTGGCTCGCACACATCAGTTTGAACCCGACTTACTGAGACCGAAATGCAGCAGCAGGGCGCTAAAGCTAAACGCCGTCCTATGCGAAAAGTATCGACCGAGCGATAGCCATTACATAATCATCTCGCTCGCCAAACATCTCTCCCTTTCGCAGGTTCTTGTATCGTTGCGCCTCTATGCGTTTATCACAATGATAAGCATCACTGTGCTACCTAGCATCGCAAGAGCGTTGAGAATCAGATAAACAGAGAACGGGGCTTTGTTGAAGTTGGTGCCAAATGCTGTTGATGCGAGACCTTCATCCATGTCCGCTCTCATCGCAGCTATATCCATAATCGCGCCATGGGAACCAAACCACAAAAACAATCCGACCACTGCGACCATTATCGATAACGCAAACTCAGCATTATCACTAAACGAACCCCAAGAGATCGCTACGGCTATTCCTACGATCATAAACACCAAACATTTCAGACACACCCACAGCATCTCCGCTCGGTGTTCAATCCAACTACGAAGCTCACTTTGCTGCATGACTTCTCCAATGTTCTGTTTGACGAGATCGACTATAGGAGATCTTAGGAGATCTCACGTCGATTCGCCTTTCTCTTATTCATCTAAGCCGACAGACAAGGCATCCCCTTGGTAAGTAATCTCAAATCTTGTCAAGTCCTGAGTTAACCGGTGGCCGCAAGAAATTCGAGCAACGTAGCGTTCCAAGCCAAGGGTTGTTCGAAGTACGGGCTATGCCCCGCATTGGGGATTTGAACAAATTGCGCCCTGCTAATACGATTCGCAGAATCATGCAACATTGCAGGGGGAAAAATTTGGTCATGCTCACCCGCAATGAACAAAACCGGGATATTGAGATCATCAAAAATTGAATGGTCAATCGTGAATTCAAGCACCTCACTTAGCCGGTCAAGGGGCGGTGAATGAAACGAACCCAATGCTTGATACAAGAATGCGTGAGAGAGATCTCTATCAGCATCGCCAGCCCATAGAGCAAGGTGTCCTCCTACTAGAGGGAGCGCTCGTTTTCCTTGCAGCCCCCCGGCTTCACGGAATTCCTTATACGCCCGGCGAAGATCCTCAGTCCAAAGGCCGCCAACAGTGTCAGCGTAGGTTACAGATGTCACTCGCTCGCTGAATAGCGAAAGAAACGCCGAAACGTGCCAGCCTCCCATTGATTGCCCGACTAGATGCGCCTCAAATATTTCGAGATGGTCGAGCACAGCAACTAGATCATTAGCTGCATTGGTTGGCGCCAACTGGCCGGTTCGATTTGTGGAATTTCCGAAACCCCGGCTATCCCATGTCAACACTCTGAAATGCTGGCCGATTGCTGGAACTTGCTGATACCAAGCAGCATGAGAACCACCTGCTCCATGAGATAGAACAACGACTGGCCGCTGATCAGCTCGTCCGATTTCAGCGTCGCGTGCTAACTCCCAATAGATCTCTTCCCCACCAATAGCAGCGGCTCCACTTAACAATTCAAGATTTTCCACCAACAGATTAACCTCAGCAGTCTCCACCTGCAGGTTAGGGCTTATAACCCGACCTCAGCTGCCATCCATACAACTTGAACGCCTCGATTTCAACAGGGACTTCCCTCTTTCGCTCCGAAAAAGGATACGAGCCGAAGGCACAAGACTAACAACAACGTCGTTACGCTGACTTGGATTCCGCTCGGGGTGGCACTCGAATTGAGGCTTCGACAACTTCCGTGTCGCGCATGCTATAGCGCTTCTGCTGACCCATTGATCAAAAAGCTTTCTAACGAACACTGGCCTCTACCTTTAAGTGATCTACATCTATTTGAGTGAAGCACTAACATCTCCAACAAGATACAATTCAAACGAATGTTCAGTAACATTAACTTATTGGCCCAAGGCTACGTATAAGAAGGGGTAAATATGGAACTCGGAGACGCTATTTACAGCGCAGTCACAACCAGGTACTTCAGCAACGAACCCGTCACAGACGAACAGCTACATACAGCATTTGACTACGCACGGTTCGCTCCGCAAGGCGGCAACCGTCAACCTGTCCGCTTTATCGTTGTGCGAGATCAAGAGAAACGAAATCAATTAGCAGAGTTGTATCGAGGCCCGTGGAAGGCTTACTTAGCTGATGCGCAAACTGGAGATATCAACATTGGGTCAGACAAGGCGGCGAGACTCCTCAGGAATGCAGATCACTTCGCCGACCACCTTGAAGAAATCCCTGTAATGGTTGTCGCGTGCGCTCACCTCGAAGATACCCACCCAACTGACACGGAGCTGGGACGACTATCAGTTGTAGGCGGAGCGTCAATATACCCAGCCGTCCAAAACTTCATTTTAGGGTGCCGCGAAGCACAATTAGGAGCATCTCTTACTACCTTACTGTGCCTATTTGAACCTCAGGTCAAAGAACTGTTAGCCATGCCTGAGGATGCAGCAACTGTGGCCCACATCGCAGTTGGGCATAGAACGAAAGCATTTCCGACGAAGCTTGATCGGATGGGTCTTGAGGAGATTGTTTTCTCCGAAACCTGGGGCGCATCAACGTATAGCTGAATGGCTTGCGTTTCGCTCTAAACTCGGCGCTCAGATTTTTTCAAATTTGATCCAGCAGAAAACTTACATAAATTATTAATATCGTTACACCAAAAGCCACCCGGCGGTTGCCGCACTGCTCTCCTGCATAAATTTAATCTGGCGTTAACGTTGCGATAAAATCAAACGGTCTGAACTTTGCTAAATTGCAAACGGCAAACCATTGACGAGAGCGGGAATTGTGAAGTTTATTCAAGTAATCGAGCAAACTGGAGATATTGAAGAGGTTGTCGCACATACAAAGAACTACCTCGAGACAGTCAATGAAACAAAGGTGCGGGCCATTCAGCTTTGCACAGATCGAGACGATCCGACAAAGATCCTGAATATAGTTACGTTTGATTCTGCGGAATCGGCAGGCCAGAACGATGATCTAGAAGAGACACAAGAGAGTTCAGCGAAGCAGCAGGCGGAGACAGATATTACTTATAGAAATCTTGACGTTCACTACGAATATAATCGCTGATCATCGCATGCGAACAACGGGAAGTAACCTTCTCGGTAGGCATGCCACAAAGAAGCTTTTACTGTCATAGTCACAACGGGCCTCCATCCAGCGAGGCTCGTTTTAGTTTTAACGCAACAATGAACTGTGCTCTGATTTGAAGCTAGGTCAAGATTGCTGTCTTCAACTAAAGGCGGGCAATAGCTTCCGCTTTTTAAAAGTATGGCGACGTTCAACAAATCCAATCTGAATCTAGTTACCAAAAGTAATACGGATTGAATCCCCACTTTGCCCAGATGCTAAAACTTCAAATGAAACACGTTCGTGACTTACCGAATCGCCCTGCTTAAGAGGCTTTCCGCCATTTAGCACCTCCATTGGGCCATCTCCGTAACTGCCTCCGAACCCATTGTTTGTTTCGACTAGATAGACAACGGCTCCATTGCTTGCTAAGCGACCGTCGTACCCGATCGCTCGGCGAACTTCCACCACCAAAGCAGAACTTGCGCTCAATGTAACTACTGCGAGCTTTGAACCCCCCAGAGTTGCCAAAGGCGTAAGAAGAACCGTGGTATCAGTTCTGACGCACCTGACCTGCTCATCGTCAAGCCATCCAAGAATCCATCTTGAATACCCCATATAGCCTGGAGCCGTACTCGATATTAGGTCCATAAGGCTATAAGGACGGGTGAATCCGCCCCGACCTGGAATGCTCGCGCCGTAGAGATCTGGTAGGCCCAACGAATGGCCGAATTCGTGCGGGTACCATAATTCCCCCCAATATGTTAGGTCCGCTCCTGACGTTATCCCGTTGGTAATATTTTGGCCATCTGCGATCAGAGGAAGAGAGGGAAGACCCATCCAGGTCGGCCCATACCCAATTTCTTTCGCGTTGGGAGTAGCTACTACTAATACGGCGTCAGCTCCAACGAAACTCACCTCCGAATCAGCTAGCTCAATCGCTTCCTGCATGAAATCACGGTGACCTTCATAGGTTTTGATCGCATCACCATAATTTGACGCATTGTCTTTGAGACGTAACCATTTGTGATGAGGCGCAAATGAAAGTTTGAGTCTCGTATTAGATTGATCGTCTAAGAAATTTTCAGCGCCAGGCGAAATTATTGAGAAAATAGATTGCGTGGATGCCGTTGCTCGAACATCTTTAAACTCGGCAAACAAAACCACTACATTAATAGCTCCAGTCGAAGAAAGGCGATGCCCCGGCCTTTGGTAACTCAACGATAACGCTGGTTCCCAGCCAGTAATTGCGGCGTCGCTGCTAGACGATAGGTAGCAATCAGAAGCTGGAGAGAACCCGTCTCCTAATATTGTTGTCGTCACAGGCACCGTCGTCACAGGCACCGTCGTCACAGGCACCGTCGTCACAGGCACCGTCGTCACAGG
>CAJQGN010000167.1 GCA_905477545.1 uncultured Acidimicrobiales bacterium
CACTATTCGTCCAATCAAGCATCGCCGTGTACGCTTTAGGGTTATATCCTTCACCATCTAAATGGCTACCAATCAATCCCGTAGGCACATCGGCCGCGTCTAGTTGGCTATATCGCGCGCCAAACCGCCAGTTACGAGCAAACTTATAGATTGCTTGCGTATACCAACCCTCAGAGGACGCATCCATTAAGACACTATCGGCTCCAGACTCAGAGTCAGAATAGAAACCATCTTCTTCTTTCCAGAAGAACTCACCTTGCAGAGCAAACTCTTGGTTGGTCGCATTTCCTGTAGGAGCCCAAGTGTATCGCATATCAGCTATATACATATCAGTATCACCCACATAACTTACTAGCTCATGGTTACTTTCTCTACCCGTTGTGGACTTGCCCGATAGTACAGAACCGCCCAATCTCCAGCTTTGGTTTTCACCGATATCGCCGCCAGTTCGAGCATAAGCACTCCAAGCATCGATACCTTCGCCATCACTACCACCAAATGGATAGTCGTCACCACGAAATAGACCACCACCAATTTCTGCATAGAAATCTGTTGGCAACACATAAGTAGCCTGTACGCCATCGTCGTTGTAACCACCGTCTAAGAACACTCTGTAAGGTAACGGTCGATCGGTAAAATCATCCGTATGTGTATGGTGTTCATTCAGGTAACCGATTGTGGCCAAAAATCTACCCGCTTTAATACTGGCGCCCGTGGGCAAACCAAGACCAGGCATAGTCTGAATAAAGGCCTCTTCGAGCTCAATTTCCGTCTTCCCTTCATGCTTTACTATTGCTGCTGTTAAGCTGCCAAAGAATTTATCATCAATGGTTGATGAGAAAGTCAGCTCAGTATGATCTATAGCAAATCCTTCTCCGCCTCGCTCGCCTTCATGCCCGACGGCAAATCCAGCGATCTCACCCTCCGCAGTTTCGTGCTGAGTATATTGACCATTGAATATCAAACCGATCGACGGATTGAACAGATTCTTCTTAATTGAACGTCGATTAGTGGCAGGACGCATTGGAACTACCGCAACTATTTCGTCGGAGACCGCCTCAGATTTTACGGCAACTTTTGCGACCGCTACTTCTTCAAGTTTTGCCTCTAACAGCAAAATACGCTCTTCATGTGCTGCCTTCATCGCAGCTATTTCCGCGCGCAGTAGTTCAACTTCTTGATGACCAGCTGCCCACAAAGACGAACTCGCGAGTATAGCGAGCAGACACGTTACTACTCTAAATTTAATTTTTAACATATTAATTTCCTACACAATATAACTATGCTGACACAACAGAGTGCTAGCATTTACTTTAAAATAAATTAGCTATGAGTATTAGGAATACTGAGGGGGCGCTCGTGGTAAAGAATCTCTCAGGAAGGGTTGAAAGTTTACATCACTTTCATCAGGAAGGACGAAGAGAAACGGAGTAGCAGGAATTTGAGCATTATTATGTGCAGTACCACCACACGACTCAGTTTTGTCAAGATATGTTGCAACGTAACAAACAGAACCATTATGCTCATGCTCATCATGCCCGTATTCCACCGCGTGCAGCAGAGATATAAATTGAAACCCCAAGAAGGCGGCAACAAATAACCCGGTAACTCGTCGTCTCATCAGATAGGTTCCAATTTTTTATCAGCCAGCGTGATATATCCGAGATTTGATCGTAACAGATGATGAAAGGTTCATGCAATACATAAATCCAACTAAAGACTCTCTCCATATAATGAGAACCTGATCATGGACGAGATTCTGAATCTCCCTATTATTGTAAACTCAAGTCCGAATTTTAAGGGAACGAATAGCGTTAATAGCTAATCATCAAAGCCAACGAAAGTTGTGGCTTCATCCACCATTTTTCGTTCCGAGATAACGCGGTTCGCTGGGAACGTTTCATCGGGCCAGCCTAGTGCGATAGCTTTCATGATCACTTGGTCCGTAGCTATCCCAGCGCATTCACGCACCACCGGCGATTGCATGATTCCCTGGCTATTAATGACAGCTCCCAGACCTCGTGACCAAGCGGCGTTCACTAGAGCAGTCGTTACTGCACCACAGTCAAACGAAGTATCGTCACTATCCGCTAGAATTTTATCGTATGTGATAATTACACAAACTGGGGCATCAAATTGACGGAAACCACGTAGTACCCAATCCTGGCGAGCATCCTTGTCCTCTCTCGCAATATGCATAGCTGAGAAAAGTTGTTTGGCGACTCCGATCTGTCTTTCTCGATGTTGTCCTTGAAACGGTTGTCCGATTCTGAATTCTCTGGAATGAGGAACTCCTGCAAGATTCCTTTCGGTATTTCCCTCTCGAATTTTATCGAGGGGTCGGCCGGATATTACGTAGAAATTCCACGGCTGTGTATTCATTGATGACGGCGAGCGCATTGCTAGCGCGAGAATTTCTTCAATGAGCTGTTTTCTCACGGGTTTAGTTTTGTAGCCTCGAATACTCCGGCGCCCTAGAATGACATCATCAAATTTCATATCCATTATTTTGAATAATTTCCTAAATCTTTATTTATGTAGAGTCGCTGCGAATTAATGTAAGGCTTGAAGCGCGTCATTAACAGTTAAATTTAAGCGCCACCGGAGCGAATCGAAACAGGATTGAGATCCAGCCACACAAATGACTCTGGTATTGCCCGCCAGCTTTCGATTTCTTCTGCGTATACAGGATCTGACAAATCCCAATACTTTGGGACAACTCTGTCTAAAAACGGACGCCACTCATTTACAGAAATATCCGAAATACGAACTATCCCATCGAAAGCCACCCAGCCTTCTGGTTCTCCAATACGATTATGAGCTAGCACAGAAATGTTTGGATTCTTCTTCATATGATTTATTTTCGGCGTAGTCCGAAAAGCAAACATACGAACAGTTTTACTATCCCATTCGAACCAGACTGGAACGCCGATGGGCGCTGGCTCTGCGCCCCAATACATCAAGGAAGCAATACGGGGTTCTTTGAGAAACAGGTCCCTTTCTTGGTCGGAATTGAATCGTTTGGCCATAATAAGTACCTTTTTGGTTTATGTAGGCAATTTTCGTGAAAACTACGTTAGGTAGCCCTAGGAAATTATGAGCGCAAATCGTGTAATTAGTAAACTACAGCCACGTAACATCAGGAGCACAATGCGTGCAGGTTGAAAATTGCGGGGCTCACGGCCTAATCATTAGGCGTAATTATGAGATAACTCCCGCTTGCCATTTTCGCCGAATAATCTGTAGGTAAGACAATAGTTGTATCTTTAGCGACTAAAAGAGCCGGCCCGTCAATTCTTTCATTCTCACGCATGCAGTCCGGATCGAGCGTAGCTGCTTCTTGCCATGATTGGGTAACTGTATCAAAGAAACGTGTTTGTCCAACGGCACTTTCGCTG
>CAJQGN010000168.1 GCA_905477545.1 uncultured Acidimicrobiales bacterium
TTGGGTGTATTCGCTGCTGTCATAGCAGTAATTTTTGTTCGGGTTCTTTATCTTATCGAGGACAAATTTGAGAATCTTTCGGTCGTATCGGATCTTCGGCCGGTTATTGGTGCCGTAGGAGTTGGAATTCTCGGAGCGATATCTATCGATCTATTGGGATCAGGTCTTTCTGGTATCGATAAAGCTCTAGCAGGCGAGTTCACTGTGAAATTTATTTTATTTCTGCTCGTTGGCAAAATGATTGCAACTGCATTGACCTTGGGGTCTGGCGGTTCTGGTGGTATTTTTTCACCATCACTTTTTATCGGTGCGTTATTGGGTTCTGCCTACGGTGAGTTGGTTAACCAAATTTTTCCTGGCTCAACGGCACCGGTAGGAGCATACGCAATTGTTGGGATGGCTGCAGTGTTTGCTGCAGCGGCTCAAGCGCCTATGTCTGCAATATTTATTGTCTTTGAAATGACAAATGACTTCGGTTTGATTATGCCGTTAATGGCTGCTTGCGCGGCGGCAACAGTTGTCTATACGGCCATTAAGAAAGATTCGATTTACGAAGTGAAATTGCGAAGAAAACGAGCGCTGGCTTCTGAGCAGCACGGTGACGAGCATCAGATGAATTCAGTGTTGCTTGTTACTGCGGCTGAAGCGAAATATGTGGCTTGCGTTGAAAATATTCTGTTGGCGGAGGCAATTAATTTGATGGATCGTAACAGAGAGGAGGTACTTCTGGTGGTAAGCCACGACCGAGCGTTGAAAGGGGTTGTGCACCAACGTGATGCGGCGGCAGCTATAAAAGGGGTCCCAAATCGAAAAGTTGTAGATGCGATACGCCAAGATCATCCCGTTGCGCATCCGGGAGCAACTCTCGAGAATGGAATGCAGCTTCTTGAGAACGGAAACACAAATTTTTTGCCGGTTTTAGATTGGAACGATCGAGTTCTAGGTGTCGCAAATCGAATTTCAATAACCCGAGCCTACGAAGTTTCCCTCAAAGCGTTCGACGAAAAATAATTGTTAATAGGTTCATTAACCCACGCGCCTAGATAAGACCAGCTGCTCCGGCAACGCTTGATAAGTGGCGATCGAAATCTCGAACGGGAATCGGTGGAGCCAATATAAGTTCGTCGATGCCCAAATCTGTTGCCTGCTGGACATGATCATTGATTACCTGAGGATCAAGAGATTTCAGAGGAAGGCCAAGCCGAAAACTGAAGTCGTCATCTGACACGTCTCGGCCTGCATCATTCATAATGCTTCGTAAATTATTTAGATGTTGCTCTATATCGGGTTGTGCCCACCAGCCATACCAGCCATCACCGAGCCGAGCCGCTCGTTTCATTGCAGCAGTGGAGTCACCTCCTATAAGGATAGGTGGACCACCTTCGCTTATAGGTTTAGGGTTTAACACTACGTTCTCGAAGTTTACGAACTGACCGTGGTAGGTCGCTCGCTCTTCTCTCCAGGCGATTCGCATCGATTCTATATATTCATCCAAACGGCGGCCTCGGTTTTCGAAAGGTACCCCTAACGCTGCGTATTCTTCCCACGACCATCCAGAACCAACTCCAAGATCAAATCGTCCGTTGCTCAGATGATCAAGAGTTAGCACCTCTTTTGCGGTTAAAAGCGCTGGTCTTTGAGTCA
Source organism: uncultured Acidimicrobiales bacterium (assembly GCA_905477545.1). Lineage (GTDB taxonomy): Bacteria > Actinomycetota > Acidimicrobiia > Acidimicrobiales > Poriferisodalaceae > UBA9040. Next base: position 1,645 of record CAJQGN010000168.1, read on the forward strand.
AGATAAGAACTCCGGTTACAAAGCGTAAAGTTGATGTGTGTTGCGAAGCGACTTGAGCCACGAAAAGGGGATCATAGATACCAGTTTCGGGATCCCAATTCGGTTTTCCGTCTTCTGTATAAGGGTATGAAGATTCGTATTTGGCAAAGAAAATTACATGCTCAGGGAGAGATAAACTTTTGAATCCTAAGGACTCGATGGTCTGAGAAAAATCTTTTATATAGGCCAGATCACGGTGAGGTGAATTGCCAAAAAACCCGGCAATACTAATATCCATGGTAGCTCCTAGCGTCTTCGCGTTAAGTGTAGGTCACTGGTGAGAGTGTACTCATCGTTGCTCAGCGGGTTTGAAGCACGAAATAATTCTGACCGTTATAGAAGATGATGAGAAGAGAAAATCCGTTAAATGCGTTATTAAGGCCCTCACTAGGTGGATGAACCTTGATAGGTCGCTAAATTCGCTATTTGTGGTCTCTAATAATTTCTCTGAAAACATTGATGATCTAATTCGTAACAACAATGAGTTCGCTAAATCCTTTGATGACAGTGGTTTGCAGGCAGCGCCAACTATGAAACTTGTGGTTGTGGCTTGCATGGATTCGAGAATGGATATTTTTAAACTACTCGGACTAGAAAATGGTGAAGCCCACATAATCAGAAATGCGGGTGGAGTTATAACAGATGACGTAATCCGCTCAGTTTGTCTGTCTCAGCGTCTGATGGGAACGCGAGAAATAGTTCTTTTGCATCACACAGATTGTGGTCTTCAGAAGGTCAGCGAAGAAAAATTTAAGGCCGAGTTAGAAGGTGAGCTTGGAATCAAACCTCGGTGGTCTCTAGAAACCTTTGTCGATCCATACTCAGACACTAGGCAATCTATGGAACGGCTTATTGTTACACCATTCGTAGATCACAGTCATATGAACGGTTTTGTCTACGATACTAGAACCGGTGAACTATATAAGGTTGAAGAGAAGGCTAAATAAAATTTTAAACCAAATGAACTTGGTATTTCGAAATCCTGGTTTGGAGGCGTTTAGAAGGGCGGCGGGAACATAATCGGCATCCGAAGGGATACTGTTTTGTCTGCATGGTGGCGCGACTACTTCACTTAAAACGTAACCAGCGAATTCCACTGTATCTAGGTGGAATGATGGGGCCATTTGGGGGCACTGTCTTAATTCCTATGATTCCGGAACTAAGAACTACTTTCGAAACCACTACTGCGACTATGGGATGGGGGTTAGGTGCATACTTTTTCCCCTACGCATTATTTTTGTTAGTTTCTGGAACCATAGGTGAGCGTTGGGGTCGCTCAAAGTGTGTGCAGATAGCATTTTTTACCTATGCATTAGCAGCCTTGGTTTGTGTCGCGTCTCCGAATTTAGGATGGTTTTTTGCGGGTCGGACAATGCAAGGAACCGCGAATGCCTTTATGACTCCTTTGCTCCTAGCGAGCCTAGTAGATGCCACTGAACCCGAGAGGCTTGGCCGGTCGATGGGAAGCTATGCGGCTTTTCAGGCACTTGGTGGAGTACTAGGTCCGTTAGTCGGTGGTATCTCGGCAGATGGAAACTGGCGATGGGCGTTCATCGCAATATCGGTTATGTCAGCAATACTGTTGGTTTTTTTGTTGCAAAGACAGATCGAAGAAAGTGTGAACATTAATTCAGTTAGTATCCGGGGGTTATTGAGTGGTCGGATGCTGGCGCTGGGACTCATGGCATTAGCTACTTCTGCCGGTCCAGCTGGCGTTGGGGTCCTTGTAGCGATAGTAGCAAGAGATAATATCGGCATGTCGGGTTCTGCCGCAGGCTTAGTTCTGATCTCCGGCACTCTTACCGCCGCTGCACTTGGACCCGTTTGGGGTCGCTTTATAGACCTAGTTGGTGCACGAAGAGCTGGGTTAGTAGCTGTAACTTTAAGTTCACTTAGCGCACTGTTGTTGATATGGGTTTCAACTGCTGGCGGGTTAGTTTTCATATGGATGTTAGGGGGAGCGACTGCGGGTTTTATAGCAACTTGTTTTCAATCATTAGCTGCTGTTGCGGTAACTGGTAACCGAGGAGGTGGAATCTCTTTTGTGCTGTCTCATCGCTTTCTTGGGAGCGCTATCGGCCCCTTGATTTGGCTGCCCGTCTATTCCAATAGCCCAGCGTCCGCATTTCTTGGATGTGCATCCTTAGGAGTGATAGCGCTCGTAGCCGTAATTGCATCGGGCTATGACACGCTTCCCTCGTAAGTTTTTGTTTAAATATTTTAAAGCCAATTGGCGAGAGCTTCACCAATTTCATGGGGGCTGTCTTCTTGAATAAAATGGCTACCTGCAACAGTTACTTCGGTTTGGTTAGGGAAGGTTCGGCAAAATTCTCGGGGACTACCTGTAAGCAGTGAGCCGGGGTCAGCGTTAATGAATAGTTTCTTTACCTGCGATGTTTGTAACCATTCTGAGTAAGATTGAACAATTGCAGTGACGTCAGCCGGCTCCTCATCAATAGGAATTTCTCGTGGCCAGGTGAGGGTGGGTCTGCGGTCTGCTTTTTGAATGAAAGGCTTGCGGTACTCTTCCATTTCGTTATCGTGGAGTTCTCTAATAACTGAGCCTGGTAGAACTCTTTCGACAAAAATATTTTTTTCAATGACCATTGCTTCTCCTGCATCTGACCTAAAGCCCTGGAATACTGGTGCAGCTGATTCAGGAAATTCATCCCAAGTTAATGGACGTACCATGGCTTCCATATAGGCCAATCCGATAACTCTTTCCCTATTTCGGTTAGCCCAGTCGAATCCTAATGCTGAGCCCCAGTCATGGATGACAAAAGTAATGTTGTCTCCTAAATCAAGCTGTTCTAATAAGCCGTCGAGATACTCGCGATGTTCAACGAAGCGGTATGAATCGGGTCCTTTGTTGTCAAGCTTGTCTGAATCACCGTGACCAATTAGATCCGGGGCGATACACC
>CAJQGN010000169.1 GCA_905477545.1 uncultured Acidimicrobiales bacterium
GTTCTATGGCACTTGTGCTATATGTCTCATTAATGGGCCCATAGCTAGTAGTACCTGATGAGCACGCCGACAAAGTAGCCATTACAAGGCATACTGCAACGCGGTAAAAAATTGGCTGCACTCCATAGTCAGCTCTCATTAATCAACCCAATAATTCCCTAGAACCACCGACACCTGAATATTTGCTCGGTTTATCTTGCCACCTTCTGGAGAGCCAATTTTTGTCACGAGCATGGGCATGAAAATGCTCAGGTATTTGTCTCATTACTCGATCAACTTTTGTAACTTCGTCTCCAAAACGTTCAGCAGCTGCCTCCATCAGGCATCGGACCATCCATTCAATGTCTGCGGGATCAGGTTCAGTTCCATGCCGCTTCCAAACTACCATCGGGGTGGAGCACACTTCGCAGTCCGCGACCCAACAGATTTCATCTTCGTAGTACCAATGTGTGAAGCGAGCAGCTTCACACAGCTCGCAGTTTTCATCATTTGAAGCACACACCGAACTATCTATCCCTCGTCAAGCGCCGCTCGATATCGAGAAACTAGCTGTCCCACTCCTTCAGCACCGTGCCCATCAAGCATCTGTCGCACTAAAGCGGAACCTATGATCACACCATCGGCGACTGAGCAAGCTTCTACCGCCTGCGCCGGTGACCCTATTCCCACTCCGACCAACACAGGTTTGTCGGTAACTGCTTTACAACGAGCGGCAATCTTTGTGGCAGTGTCTGCCAAGGCTGAACGCTCGCCAGTTACTCCAAGTAATCCGACTGCATAAACAAATCCATGAGCGGCAGCACAGAGATCTCCAAGCCTGTGATCTGGCGTTGTCGGGGCGGCCAACATTACTGTCTCTATTCCTGCCTTACTTGCTACTTCCCGCCATGGCGCTGATTCAACGAACGGTAGATCTGGCAAAATAGCGGCTGTAATACCCGCCCTAACCAGACTTGCTGCAAAACGATCATGGCCTGGGTTATGGGCAAGATTATAATAAGTCATCACCGCATGGGGAATACCGGTATCTAGCTCGGCAGCAGCCTGCAGAACTGACAAAGGAGTAGCCCCTCGATCGAGAGCGATCTGAGATGCTTGCTGGATTACAGGGCCGTCCATCACGGGATCAGAAAACGGGATTCCAATTTCTATTGCATCTGCGCCGGCAGCAGCTGCTGCCTCAACTGATGCTTCCCAGTTCTCAAAACCGCCAGTTACATAAACCACTAAAAGCTTCTTACCCGATGCGCGTTTCGAGCGAAGAGCCTCTTCAAATGAACCTGTCATACAACTCGATCAACGTTCAAAATTTCCATCATCTGATCAACATCTTTATCTCCGCGACCGGAAAGATTAATTAGGACTGTTTGTCCTTGTAGGTTTTTTGCTTCCCTCACAACCCATGCGATTGCATGTGCCGTCTCTAATGCCGGGATTATGCCCTCAGTACGAGAAAGCAGTTGGAAAGCTTCAATAACCTCCTGATCATTAACTGAGGGATACTCAGCTCGACCGATAGAAGCTAGGAAAGCGTGCTCCGGTCCCACACCAGGGTAATCTAATCCAGCAGAAATAGACTTAGCTTCTTGAACTTGACCTACTTCATCTTGCATTAAATAAGAGTTCATTCCATGCACTACCCCAGGAATTCCTCTGCCTACCGCAGCGCCACCAGCAGGCTCAACACCGACCAGCCTAGATTCGCTCGAAGCAAAACCAGAGAAAATACCAGCCGCATTACTTCCGCCGCCGATGCATGCCACTACTACATCTGGATCAGTACCGGTGAGAGCTAAACATTGCTCATTTGCTTCGTCTCCAATTACGTGATGAAAAGTTCTAACCATCCACGGATATGGGTGCGGACCCATTACTGTGCCGAGACAATAATGGGTGCCTTCTAACGTCGCTACCCAATCACGTAAAGCCTCATTTACAGCATCTTTCAGCGTCTGGCTACCAGATTTGACCGCTTCGACCTCCGCTCCTAACAGCTGCATTCGAAAAACATTCAAAGATTGCCGCTGGACATCAACAGCCCCCATGTAAACCTTACAGTCCATATCTAACAATGCCGCAGCAGTAGCAGTCGCCACGCCATGCTGGCCCGCCCCAGTCTCTGCCACTAGCCTCGTTTTGCCCATCCGCTGAGCCAGTAGGGCTTGACCTATAACGTTATTTATTTTATGAGAACCAGTGTGATTAAGATCTTCGCGTTTGAGGAGCACTCGACAACCCAGTTGATTCGACAACCGAAAGCATTCAGTCAACGGTGAAGGCCTACCCCCATAATCTCGCAAGACTCTATGGAAATCATCAACGAAAGTAGGATCTGCCCATGCTTCCCGAAAAGCGACCTCCAACTCTTCGCATGCAGGAATGAGGGTTTCGGGCACGAAACGTCCACCGAATTTACCAAAGCGTCCGCCAGAGGTCGGCTCAATCATTACCATGCTTACAATCTGCCCCTTTCGGAGTCGCAATTACTAGTTAATTAACGAACTTTTTAATATTTATTACTCATTACGCCAGTCGTATGGCATTGAGTCAATTTCAAGCTCACTCTCGTCCGGCTCAATATCGGCAGCAGCCTGTCGAGCATTGGTAATGAATTCCCGAACTAGAACAGGATCCTTGCGACCAGCAATTACCTCAACTCCACTTGCGACATCAACGCCCCAAGGTTGGACTGATTCAATCGCCTTTCCGACGTTTAGGGGATTAAGCCCGCCAGCTAGAATCAACGGTCTGCCACGATCCCTGCCATCTAGCAACGTCCAGTCAAATACGTTGCCCGACCCCGGCTCTGGAGCATCTACTAACACCGCTGCTGCCCCATATTCAATTAGTCGGTCCATACTCGGGTCACCCGCTACAAATGCTTTAATCATCGTTGGGACACGCTCCGCTATCCAGGCGCTGTCATCTGCACTCTCATGACCATGCAACTGCGCCGCTTGAAGTCCTGCTTCATGTGTTACTTCGATAACCCGGTCTCGAAGTTCATTACGAAAGACGCCAACGGTCATAATCCCGCCCGGTAGGCGCTTCACAATATCACGCGCTACGGATGGTCGAATTTGACGAACTGAGCCAGGAACAAAATTAAAACCCAGAGCGTCAGCACCCATGCCAATTGATAAAAGCGCATCTTCTTCTGTTGTAATTCCGCATATTTTTATAAACATAAATCAACTTCGGTCATGGCCCTTACAAGCAAGTCCGGAGCCCCACTAGTAACCAAGATTTCTCCTACTAGAACAGCATCGAAACCAGCTTGCGCAAGCGTAGCCGCATCAGCAGCATCGCGTACACCTGACTCTGCCACCGAAGTTACCGACCCACCAATCAAATCTCCCATTCTTAGAGCGCGCTCATGGTCAACTTCAAAGGTATACAAATCCCGCTGATTGACACCAATTAGATTGGAACCCATCGAGATAGCTCTCTCCAGTTCAATCTCGTCATGTACCTCAACTAAAACGTCTAACCGAAGCTCTAGGGCTAATTCATGAAAACGTTTCAGATCTTCGTCAACAAGAGCAGCAGCTATAAGCAAAACAGCATCTGCACCCATAATCCTGGCATCTAATATGTCGAATTCATGAACCGTAAAATCTTTTCGCAAAACCGGCAGGTCTACCGATTCGCGAACTACTTGAAGATCTCCTGGAGAGCCTCCAAAACTTTCTGTATCAGTCAGGACTGACACGCATGCAGCGCCCCCAATCTCATACTTTTTCGCTAACTCCGAAGGGTTCAGGTCAATAGCAAGAGCACCTTTTGATGGCGACTTTCGTTTGACTTCAGCGATAACACTCAAGCCATCGGTCTGAAGGGACTTAAGAAAACCTCGAGGTAATGGGCTACGCTCAGCGGTTTCGAATAGTTCACCAAAAATTCGGTTATCTTTCTCAGCCTCTGCTCTATGCCTATTGAGAATTCGATCTAGATACGTTTCCAAACTGGTGTCCTTAAATCATCTATATCCATGTCTGCCAAACGCGCTTAAAGATCTAGGCCCTTCGCACATACCGGCTCTAAAAAAATGAGCTCAGCGCGACCCGCCATATATTGTCCGGTTGCCTTTCCGAACTCTTTCATCCCGTCTGACGTGCCGTGGGCTTTCAGCGCATCAGAATCTGAATACATCTCATAAAACCAGACCACATTTTCATCGC
>CAJQGN010000170.1 GCA_905477545.1 uncultured Acidimicrobiales bacterium
CTTTAGGGCCAAGCTCTAGTGCGGCAGCCTTAGTTAAGCCTACAACAGCATGCTTGCTGGCAACATACGCTGACATTCCTGACGCTCCTCTCAGCCCAGCGCTTGATGCCGTATTTACAATCGCCCCGCCACCTGAGAGCATCATTGCCTGACCAGCGTGTTTAATTCCGAGCCACACACCCCGAACATTAACGTTAAGAACTCGATTGAATGATTCTTCGGGGTATTCAATAATGTCTGCGACGCTTCCTTCAATCCCTGCATTATTAAACAAATAATCCACTCGGCCAAATTCCTCAACGGCTGCATCAACGTATGCTCGCACTTGGTCAGAGTCACTACAGTCAGCTTCGAACAAAAGAATATCTTGCCCATACCCTGCTAACTCAGTAGCAACACTATTCAAATTTGAACTTTGTAAATCTACGGCCACGACTCTGGCTCCCTCAGAAGCAAACCGATGGCAAGCGGCAAGACCAATGCCGGCCGCGGCTCCTGTTACAATTACTACTTTGTTTTCGAAACGCATAACCAAAGCTTCGCGCAATCTTGCAAGCATTGCGGCTATAGAAGTGCAAGAATCTATTTATGGCAAATCCCGACGAAGTTGTAACCAGGTTTATAGAAGCTATTGAAAGGCGCGAACTAGATACAGCAATGAATTTCGTCACCGAAGATTGCTTCTACGACAACGTGCCCATCGGGTCTATGACCGGCAAAGCTAAAATGACCGATTTTTTAAGCGGACTTCTGAAAGGCCCTGGCCCAGTTGAATTTGAAGTGATACGCCAAGCTTCAAGTGGTAACACGGTTATGAACGAGCGCATAGACCGGTTTACTACCGGAAGTGGAAAGAGAATAGAGTTGCAGGTCATGGGCGTCTTCGAAGTAGAGAACGATTTAATCAGGTTCTGGCGTGACTACTTCGATAATGGCATGTTTATGAAACAGCTCAAAGGTTGAAGTTATTAAGTTAAACTTGAGATTGTGTCTGTCTTAGACGCAATAGAACGTAAGGGGAAAATTCTATGGTAGCAGTAGTCGAATTTCTAGATCCCCGGGGAGAGCCGGAAACTATTCCTGAGCCATACGGTCTCAGTCTTGATCTCGGAACCACCCATACTATTGGTCTAGTTGCTAACGGGTTTCCTGGGAGCGTTCGCTTTCTAGATCATATCGAAAAAGCACTTGCCCAAGAAATTCCCTCAGCTTCGTTTGTGAGATACGACAAGGGCGATGCCTCCAGTATTCTGTCAACCTCAGCGCTTGAAAATATACAGGCTGAGTGCCAAGCGGTAGTAGCCGCCTACGGCCATTGAGGTAGCTGTACTTCTGGCACCGTGCGTGACAGCATTCTTACAGCTCGACTCGGAATTCCAGCCGTAGCACTGGTTACCGAAGCCTTTTGGTCCCAAGGCGACTTTGTTGCGAACTCCACCGGGATGCCAGATATTCCGCGCGTGAAATTACCACATCCTATAGCTGGAAGCGGCGAAGATAATATGAGCAAAGTTGCTAAAGGCGTTGCCCCGAAAATAATTCAATTCTTGGCTAATGAAAACGGTATAAATTAACTCACATGTTCGATGCCAAATCTGAAAATGATGCCCTCGAGAATCTCCACCAAATGGGGTGCACTGATGGCCTTCCTGTAGTTGTACCAACGCCTGAGCGAGTCTCGAGAATGGTTCTCGCCACGGGACTTGATCCCGATCTAAATTTAGGGATCATGGGACCTATGCATGGTGTCGCAACCGTTGAAAAAGTAGCAGTAGCGGCAGTGATGGCTGGCTGCACGCCTGATCACGCACCCATTGTTGTCGCATCAGTTCGCGCTGTCTGCAGACCCGAATTTGATTTAACCGAGATGCAAAGCACAACTCATTGCACGGCGCCATTAGTTATTGTCACGGGCGCGGCGAGATACTCATGCGGCGGCGTAGCTTCAGGTTTCGGAGCGCTTGGCCCAGGGCATCGCGCTAATGCATCGATAGGGAGAGCCTTACGACTTGCGATGCTTAATATCGGTGGAGCGCGTCCTGGTACTTCTGATATGTCGCTACATGGGCATCCCGGCAAATTTACTTATTGCATTGCTGAGGATGAAGAGAATAGTCCATTTCCCGGGCTACACACCTCGTTCGGGTACGAAGCTGACCAGAGTGCTGTAATCATTACCGGCGCAGAAGCTCCACATTCAACAATGTTTAGCGGTGATGCCGATGATCCCGCTTCGATAGATTATCTCCTAAATGTGATCTCCATGGTCATGGCTAATCCGGGAAGCAATAACGTTCACCTGCGCGATGGTTCATTTTCTATCATCCTTAATCCTGACCATGCAGAAATAATCAAGCGAGCGGGCTTAAGCCGAGAAGACACGCAGTCAGAGCTAACGAAGAGAGCCACTATTTCAGTTGGCACTCTGAGAAAAGTAGGATCAAAATTTTCAGTTCAAGATGATCAAGACGATCACGAGCTAGTTCAAGTACTCAAGGACCCGAGTAAAATTATCTTGTTTCAGGCCGGCGGCAGTGGTCTTTACACGATGGTGATGCCATCTTGGTGTGCCGGACCGCATAAAAATGCTGTTGTCCATGCAGAGATAGAGCTCGATCAAGCCTGTGAGATACCGGCTATGACACTACAATGACGACATGATTAATGAGCGACCTCATGGCGGATTATGGCTAGAAGAACTGACTCCGGGGCTCATAGTCCGTCATCGAATACGCCGAACAGTTACCGAAACTGACAACATCATGTTCACGACGATGACGATGAACCCTGCAGCGCTTCATCTCGATTTTGATTACGCCGAAAAAGAAACTCAGTTTGGGCAACCCTTAGTTAACTCGATGTTTACCGCAGCACTCATAGTCGGAATTTCAGTGCACGAAACAACTCATGGAACAACCGTTGCTAATCTCGGGTTTGACAGTATGAACTTCCCAGCGCCAGTATTTCATGGTGACACCCTAAGAGTTGAAAGTGAAGTGATTTCATCTCGAGAATCAAGCAGCAAACCTGACCAAGGGATTGTCTTATTTGAACATCGAGCGCATAACCAAAATGATGTTCTGGTCGCCGTTATGAGGCGTAACGCCTTGATGCTAAAGCAGCCAAAAACCTAAGCTGATTTAGTTAGTGAGGAATCCAAACAATTGTTAGCTACCGTCATCTTCTCGCCTAACTAGGCACGAAAATGATCCGGAGTTAAGTTCATGTCATACAGCGTAGTCACTGATCAATTTCGATTTAATGAGTATCGTTCGGCTGTCGAGGGTAAGCGCGTCTTCATTACAGGAGCGGGCAAAGACAGCGGAATTGGACAAGCATTTGCACTATGCGCAGGACTCAACGGTGCTGCTTCCGTCGGGGTTCACTTCCACAGAAGCTACGAGGACGGCTTTGATCTCGTGCACGAACTACGAGCACAGGGAGTTAACGCGTTCCCAGTCCAGGCAGACATAACGAACCTCAGAGACCTTTGGGCTTCACGTTCCTACGTCATTGAACAAATGGGAGGGCTGCCACCAAACCTAGTCATTTGTAACTCAGGCTTGACTGAATCGGGATATAGCTTCGGTCGAGCACTTCGGGAGAAAGAGGGAGAGCCAACCTCGGTTAGACGAGCACGGGTTCGGCAAGATTTTTTAGAAAATCTTGACCAGTCAAAATTAGTCCTGGAAACTAAAATCGATGGGTTTCTAGCCTCGACTCACCTCTGGGCAGGCGAGGCGGTCTACCACCGTGAACCTATTCAGTTTGTTTATATTTCATCCCGTCAGGCTATTGATCCTGGACCAGCTGTGCCCGGCTATGCCATAAGCAACTGGGCAGTGTTGCAACTGCCCAAAATTCTTAAAGTCAACCTTGGTAAAGACGCTGACCTAGTTCAATGCTTTTCACTAATGTTTCCATTCATTCGAACTGGAATGACTGACGGATTCGCTAACAATGACAAGGTTTTCGGGCGATGGCAGCCAAGAATGCTCGAAACTTCAGAAATGGCCGAGGCTTTCATGGCATTACTAAGTCGTCCCGGTACCGAAACAGACAATGGAATGTTTGAGCTAATGGTTGACTCAACTGAAAATAGCTCCCATGCGATCGACGTGACTTGGAAGCAAGTAAAATT
>CAJQGN010000171.1 GCA_905477545.1 uncultured Acidimicrobiales bacterium
GGGAATTTTCTGGTTCCCATTGTCCGGTTATTTGGGTAACGCTTTGGCCATCTCCAGGAACGAAGGCATCTAGATATACAAGGTGTTTAACTCGGTCGGAAATCATCTCCAATGCGCCGGTTACTACCATTCCTCCATACGAAAAACCCAGTAATAAAATCTCGGTAAGGTCCTCGTACAAAATAGTGTTGACAACATCTGTGACATGAGTTTCCAGTGTTATCGAAGGGTTCACGAGGTGAGAACGTTCACCGATACCCGTCAAACTTGGAGTAAAAACCTGATGCCCACGTGCTGTCAATAATGGCCTAAGTTTTTTAAAGCCGTAAGAGCCGCCCCAGGCGCCATGTACAAGAACTATTTCAGACATTTGTTAAGTTGGTTTCTGAGTTGAGATCGCTTTCAATCCTAAAGTTATGGGTCTGCAGAGGCAACTTTGACTACACGTAGCTACGTTTAGCTACTTCTTCCAGCATGACTTCTGTAGCACCGCCTCCTATAGGCAAGATTCGTGCATCGCGCGTCATCCGCTCTATCGCTGAGTCGCGCATGTACCCGCTACCCCCATGAAATTGAAGGCAGTCATACATGACTTGATTGACTACCTCACATCCCCAAGCTTTAACTCCAGACATTTCTTTAACATTGTCCAGGCCCTCCTCTTCCATCCAGGCTGCATGATACATCGAGGCGCGAACGGCATCTATCTTTGCTTGGTTCATCGCAAGACGTTGGCGGATAGCGCCTAAATCGTAAAGATGTCCGCCAAAAGCTTTCCTATCTTGTGTGTACTGATTTGTTAGGTCAATTGCGGTTTGCGCAGCTCCTACGCCCATCCCCACTAAAACCATCCTCTCATTTTGAAAATTTTGCATTGTGGCGTAGAAGCCTCGGTGAGGAGTTCCTAAAAGCTGTTCATCTGAAACCCAAACATCATTGAGTGAAAGTTCTGCTGTGTCAGAACAGAGCCATCCGTGTTTATCTAGCTTTCTTGTAACTTCGAAGCCCTCTGTGTGCGCGGGAATTAAGAACATAGAAATTCCGTAACGGTTGTCTGGGTCTGTTCGTGCAGCAACTATTGACATGTTCCCATATGCAGCGTTAGTTATAAAAGTTTTTGAGCCGTTGATCCTCCAGCCGTCACCATCTCTTACTGCTGTGCTTCGGATGCCTGCAACGTCAGAACCTGCATCAGGCTCGGTCACCGCAATTGATAAAATAGTTTCACCGGCAAGTATCCCAGGCAGCAGATTCTGAAGTTGTGACTCTGACCCTGAGTTCACCAGGTGCGGACCGGACATGTCTGTGTGAACCAGAACCGTTACGTCAAACCCAGCGAAGGTAGAGCTTCCCAGCGCTTCTGCAAAAGTTGCAGAGGCAAGAGGCCCCATGCCCAGCCCACCGTGCTGCTCAGGTACCCGAAGGCTAAGCATTCCTAGCGACCCCATTTTTTTCAGTACGTCTCTGGGAACCATTCCAGACTTTTCCCATGATTCGCCAAAAGGAGTTACTTCTTTCGCTACAAAGGCGACTGTTTGGTCATATATCTGTTGCAGTTCATCAGACATGTAGGCATTGCGGTTTGTAGAAGAACTATGAGTCATTGAGTCGCCTTTCACTATCAGGTTTTGTGTTGCTGAATGTCATGAGAATCTGTTTAGATTGAACCGCGTCGCCTGTCTCCACGCGAAGTGTGGACACCGTTCCGTGTCCGGTTGCAGTGAGGGAGTGGAGCATTTTCATTGCTTCGATCACTAACACAATGTCACCTGGTTCGACATCATCACCGGCTTGGACTGGTGTTTCAATTATTACCGCAGGGAACGGGGCCGTTAGATCTCCTATGTTGCCGCGGCCTATTGAGGAATCATGCATCCAGGCTTCAGTGCGATCAGCTAACTGAAAAACATGTGTCGCTCCACGTTGGTTAACAGCCACGCTCTTCGTTGTGGAATCGACGCTAAGTCTGTCGGTAGCCGCAGAGAAATTAGTTTTGACTTCGTGTATTTCTCCCTCGCTGTTGCTTAAGAGAACATCGAATGCTGGTTTGTGATTAGTTACTCGAAACGATTTAACCGATGACCAAGGCCCCAGTTCATTTGACTCGATGGACCTTAAGAGTGCGTTTGCCGCAGTGCCGATAGAGACCGAGTCAATTGTCGCGATTGGCACATCAATCTCGTCGAGGAATCTTGAAGTTATGGACCCTTCACGGAATTCATTTTGGTCAAGGAGCCAATATAAAAGGCTTGCGTTGTTGGCAACTGGTCCTACAAGAAGATTTTCGAGCGCTGTCGCGGCGGCGGTTAGAGCCTCAGACCTACTAGGAGCCGAAATTATTAATTTGGCGATCATCGAGTCATAAAATGGACTTATGTTTGAGCCAACTTCTATGCCGCTATCCCACCTAACTAATTTGGGAACTGATAAGTGATCAATGACACCAGTTCTCGGCGAAAAGTTATCTGATGGATCTTCAGCGTTTAGTCTGAACTCAATCGCGTGCCCAGCGAACATGATTTCATCTTGTCGAATCGCTAGTTCCTTGCCAGTTGCGCTCAACATTTGTAGTTCCACTAAATCTAGGCCAGTAACCACTTCCGTGATTGGGTGTTCGACCTGAAGTCGTGTGTTCATTTCTAGAAAAAAATACTCTCCAGTAGCTGCGTCGACAATGAACTCAACTGTTCCGACGTTGTCATAGCCTATGTTTCTGGCTAGCTGGGTGGCGGTTTCCCTTAATCCAAGCTCGGTGTCAGAGCTAAGATTTAAAGCTGGAGCCTCTTCAACTATTTTTTGATACCGGCGCTGGACCGAACAATCTCTCGTTCCTAAATCAATGATGTTCCCAAAGGTATCTCCGACAATTTGAACTTCGATGTGTTTAGGTTGTTCGATATACCGCTCAACTATGACATCGCTATTGTTGAAGGATCGTGATGCCTCGTTGCGAGCTTCATCCAAAGCTTTGAAAAAAGTTTCTTGAGAATGAGCAACTCGGATACCTTTGCCCCCACCACCGGCCGAGGCTTTTATTAATACTGGATAACCGATACTGTTAGCAGCGGTTTGAAGATCATCAGATTGTTGACTGCCTGAGAAACCCGGTATTATCGGCACCCCGGCAGTTTCAGCAATTTTTCTTGCTTCAATTTTGGACCCCATCATCGCGATAAGAGCAGGCCTTGGTCCAACCCAGATAAGGCCTGCATCTTTAACTTGTTGAGCGAAGTCAGCGTTTTCAGAAAGAAATCCGTAGCCGGGATGTATAGCTGTTGCTTCAGTTGCCTTCGCAGCGTTAAGAATAGCCTCGGCAGAAAGGTAGGATTCGCTCAGAGCCGATGGGCCGATACGAATTGCTTCGGAGGCTTCGAGTACGAAGGGAGCGTTGGCATCTGGATCGGCGTAACCGGCAACCGTGATCCAGTTCAGCTTTTGTGCGGTTCGTATTATACGGCGGGCAATTTCTCCGCGATTAGCGATAAAAAGTTTCATACATCACATCCGATACACGAGGCCATGGCCATCTGGGGGGGTGTCTTCTCTGGCAGCCAGCGACAGGCATAGCCCTAAAGCATCTCTGGTATCGCAAGGATCAATGATTCCATCATCCCATAGTCGACTTGTAGCGTAATAGGGGTCACTTTGAGTTTCGTACTGGTGGGCGATTTCTGAAC
>CAJQGN010000172.1 GCA_905477545.1 uncultured Acidimicrobiales bacterium
GACTAAGACTAAAGCTGAATTGTGGGCAGCAGCGCTCGAGAAAAACTTACTTATTACTCCATCTATGACTATTGCAGACCTGGTCGAATACGAGCACCTGGAGGCCCGCCGTTTTTGGGAGAGACACGACGCTGGTAATGGAAAATATGCTCTGTACCCCGGGCAGTTAGTTAAGTTCAAGAGCCCTCTAGACACGACTTCTCATAAGCCATCAAAGCTCGGCGAGCATAATGAACTACTCGACACGATACGTCGAAAGCCAACCCAGATCAGCAGACCAAAGAGCACCTCTCTACCGCTCGATGGCCTCAAAATCCTCGAGTTCTCTTGGGTCATAGCAACCCCTTCCGCAGTGCGAATTCTCTGTGACTACGGAGCTACAGTCGTCAAAGTTGAAACAGCCAGCAGACCTGACACGATGCGAACGGTGAATCCATTTGTAGATGATAAGCCTCACCCTGACAATAGCGTTGGGTATGGTGTGTACAACGCCGGGAAACGCAGCATTAGCCTTGATTTATCTAATCCTGAATCGCGCGAGGTTGTACTCGATCTGATTCGCTGGGCAGATGTAGTCACGGAGTCGTTTGCTCCTGGAACTATGAAACGTTTGGGATACGGGTACGAGAAGCTTTCAGAAATTAATCCTCGGCTGATAATGCTCTCAAGCTCTCTGCTTGGACAGACAGGACCGCATTCAACAATTGCCGGGTACGGATTCATGGCAGCAGCTATTGCCGGCTATTACGAATTAACCGGATGGGCAGATCGCCCTCCAGCTGGACCATACGGACCTTATACCGATTATTTGGCGCCAAGAGTTGTTGTGGCAGCTTTGATGGCGGCGTTAGAAAATAGGAATAGAACTGGCGAGGGTGAATACATTGATTTGTCCCAGACTGAAGCCGCTTTGCATTACTTAGCACCGGCGATTTTAGATCAGAGCATCAATGGCCGCACGGTACAACGTCAGGGAAATGATGACGCTCATATGTATCCCCACGGGGTTTATCCATCTGCAGGTGAAGACTCGTGGATTGCGCTTGCTTGCACTGATGCAATGTGGCCAGCTCTTACCAAAAAAATACGACTCGATAATATGGCCGACCTGAATCAGAGAGACAGGCGAGCTCAACGCGATGTCATCGAAACCGCTATTTCGACCTGGACCGCGACTATTACGAATACAGCGGCAGCTGAAGAGCTTCAGGCATCTTTGATTGATGCTTATCCTGTTAACGATGCCAAAAAAGTGACTACTGATCCGCAACTACGTTTCAGACAGCATCAAATTCAAGTTCCTCAAAGCCACTCCGGCGAAATGTGGACTCACTCTTGTCGAACGAAAATGTCTCGAACACCTGCAAAGCTAGAACGTGGGGGGCCATGTCTAGGTGAAGACAACTTCGAAATTCTTAGTGAATTCTTGGGTTACTCAGTAGATCGGATCGCTGAAATAGCGGCTGCTGAAGCGCTGGAATAGCATTCCCTAAGTCATTTTTTAGCTAGCTAAGATTAAGATATGGCATCTTCAACTGTTACCAGAGCCACTCGATTGGAAACGTCTTGGGCCTTCGTTTAGTTTGCATCTCGATTTTTTTTCTGATCGCTTCGTGCAGTACGAATTCCATCACTGTTAGTAGCTCGGTCGCCTCAGTTTCTACTGGCCCCATAACAACTTCAGCCCCAAAAACTGATGACGAGTCGCAACATTCACTGAGTTCGGTCGAAACATCCACGACAACAATCGCCAAGAGAACTATTCCAGAAGCCTTCGCTCCAGTTTCTATTTTGATGGAAACTCTCGTCGAGGAAAACGGTCTTACCGGAGCTGGCCTAATTGTTGTGGATAAAGATCAAGGCGTTCTTTATCATGAGCACTGGGGAGACTTTCATGAGAAACGCGTATCACTCATCGCCTCAGCATCAAAAGTAATTACTGCGGGCGTGCTCATGCATCTGGATGATGCCGGGATATTGGACATAGATGCACCGATAAGCGATGTAATCGACTATGCCGGTGTTCTCGGAAATATCACTGCAGCGCAGCTCCTATCGAATAGTTCAGGTCTTGTCGGACTTGAAATTAACTACCTGTACCTGTGTAATTTTTCCTCATCAGGAACAATTCAGCAATGCGCTAAAAGTATTTTAACTAACGCCGCTACTGATCCCCGCACTATAGGACCTGACACTGAATTTCGTTATGGGGGTCCCCAGTGGCAGATTGCAGGTGCTATCGCTGAGGCCGCTTCAGGTAAATCTTGGCATGAGTTAGTCAATGATATTTACGCCGAGCCATGCGGAATGGAACATTTTGGATACTCCAATCCATTCGATCAATTTACGTTTTCAGATTTTGTATATCCTGATTGGAATGGAGACCTGTCCGTCCTCAAGCACACTGATAATCCCAATCTTGGAGCCGGCGCCTACAGCACCACAGGAGATTACGGAAAATTTCTACAAATGCATCTCAATCTTGGAGTATGCAACGCTACTCAAGTTCTTTCACCGAAAGCAGTAGTAGCAATGCAGGAGAATCGGACCGGTCGAATATACAACTCTTCTATCAAGTACGGGATGGGTTGGAGGATCGATACCGACCCTACCGGGAATACTGAATCACTTAGACGCGTAAGTAGTCCCGGAGTTTTCGGGGCTCTTCCATGGCTACAGCCTGAAAAGGGATTCGGGGCGTATTTGGTCATCGAAGACAAGTCCTCCACCCGCCAGGCTTTCACGAAGCCACTTTTTGACTTAATAGAAACAGCGGTTCTGTCACAACGAGAGAAATAAGAAATCTCATCAAACACCTTTGGAATCAGCTTCTCATCTTGGACAAAATACGTCCCAAGTATTCTCAAAAATGACACCAAAGGAATTTTCTAACCAGATTTATCCTCTCGACTTATAATGCATGCGGCGAGGTAAAAGAGAACACGAGATTGGGACTTCGCCACAACAATACTTAACCCATAGTACTGCTGCGGAACTTTGGTTTGCCGTGCGTCTGAGCGCCAAATTTTACCAAGCACGACATTACGTCTCCGGCAGAACCATTTCATAACTGAGACGAAAGTAGGCCAATTTATTTTCAATCAGCCAGTCGCCCTCTGACTTACTCAGATTCAGAGCGGACGAAGGTTCCGAACGAAATCCTGCGAGAACAATCCACCGTCAGATTTTCGACAATTTGAGAACCTGCACTAGGGTTAAATTGTTCAGGGGGTGCACGTGATACAAGCAATTGAAGCATCAGTAGTTGCATCAGACTGGGCTTCATCTGTAATTCCTCCACCATATGACTCCATGAGCGCTGCAGAACGGCACGAACACTTGAGCCAGAACCCACACTCATTCCTTCATGTCACCCGCTCAGCAGACGCTAGCCATGGGCACCCAACTGAGCATCAGCATCTTGCCAATCAGGGCTCCGCAGCCCTAAATCAACTAATCTCGCAACAGGCGTACACGTCACCATCTAAACCGCATTTATTCGTTCAGAAAATTGAAACGGTGGAGGGCACCACTCAGCGTTCGATCATCGGTGCTCTCAACCTTCGACATGAAACGCTTTACGCACACGAAGATGTACACCCGGGCAGGGTTCGTGCAATAGCAGCCCATTTACGCAAAGTTCGATCTATGTCAAGCCCCGTCGTGGTCACGTCCCGCGATGAGAATCTGGACCTTCGCGTCTTTGAAGAACCTGGTCAGCCGAACCCAATCAGAGATTTCACAGCGATTGACGGAACCCGAATTACCTTGTGGGAAGCAGACCCTTCGATCAAGCTTCCCACATCCTCGCTATACATCATTGACGGCCATCACCGAGTCGCCGCCGCAATCCAAGCTCGATTAACGCGAGTGCTCGTCGCATACGTTCCACATTCAGAATTACATCTAGGTAGCTTCGATCGCGATATTGATGAACTTTCGACATTGCCTCGGTGGGTACTGGACAAAGTTTCTCAATGGTGTGACGTTCGAGAAGTTGATTCACGCGACTTAGCGGAGCCAACTCAGCGAGGTGAACTAGGTTTGAGACTTGGTGACCAATGGTTCGTTGCGCAACGCAGAGACTCAACCGGGCTCGATGCAGAATTCCTTCATACGACCCTTCTGCCAGAGGTTTTTGACATTCATGCTGCAGATGACCAACGGCTCTCATACAGGCCAGCAGGAGTTGACCGGAGACTAGGACCAGTGACCTTATGCCTGCCGCCCCCAGAGCTTAATGAAATATTTCGGTCAGCTGACTTCGGCCAGGTGATGCCCCCCAAATCAACGTATTTCCTTCCCAAAGCACGCTCGGGTGTGCTTATGATCTCCTGCTGACCTGGCTTCCCTCTTCTCTTTGGTACATATACGAAGTGGTGGTCAGCAGCGCGTACTCGTCAGGTATTACGAATAATTCGCCGATGCCTTGCTCCTTCACACGACCATATAATTTCTTGCCACAACTATCTCTGAGCGTCTCTTAACGCTGGCTTCTGAAATACAATTACCAAGAGGACTTAATCGTGCAGCAGCAGCTCCCAGTGGAAGACAGCGAATCAGCAACATCTCCCTCTACGCTCAATGGGCCCAAAGCCAATAACCCTGCACTGCTCTATCTGCTTATTTACCCTAAGTTTTTAGCTATAAGGATCGGGGTCACAACCAAGCACTCATCGCCAAATCAAATTAATGAAGAGCAACAAAATGGTTGGACAGTGCTTAAGACTTGGAAATTTGAGATTACAAGCGCCGCAGAAGAACTTGAAAGTCACGTTCTTGCCCGCTGGGAAACTGAACTGAACACAGAAAATGTTACGAGCGCAGAAGAAGTATTCTCAAGCGGTGAATCGAGAACCGTATCGATGCGTGAAGCAAACGTTAAAGAAACACTCGATTTCATAGATCGGTCAATCGAATTTTATTTCACTCATCATGTACCCAATTAATTCCGCCAAAAAGTGTTTTGTGCCCATGCCCTCGATGGTTGGTAACCATCGGACAACAGTTCCTGGCAACAAACCCAAACTTTCTAATATTGAAATCTTACCAATATCCTCGCTTCTCCTTGCTGACTATCTTCGCATGGAGCGCTCTAGGAATTAAGCTAAGCGCAGACTATCTGATTACTCTAAAAGAGATCTAGAATTTCGAGGAACAGCTATCGGCGTCCTCGGACCAGACGTCCCGGTCTCGCACCAGTGAATTCGCCGTTTTCTCGCACGATTTCTCCCGCCACGATCGTTGCTTTATAACCGAACGACTCTTGCATGAGGCGCGGCGCTCCAGTGGGAAGATCATAAACCATTTCTGGCGCAGAAATTCCCAGTGCATCGTAATCAAGAACGTTCAGATCAGCACGTTTCCCAACCTCTAGGGTCCCCCTGTCTCCTAAAAGTCCATAGATCTCAGCGGTGTCATGTGTCATCAATTTCACGGCTTCTTCGATTTTCATTTTCGGACCGTTGCTTCGGTCACGCGTCCAGTGACTAAGCATGTACGTGGGTGTTGAAGCATCGCAAATTAAACGACAGTGTGCTCCACCATCAGAGAGACTCCAAAAAGCACCATGGTGGTTCAATCGCTCATAAGTTGGATTGAGTGTGTGTTCTGAAAAGTCAGTTAGTGGAAAAAACATTAAACCTTTCCCGCTATTGCTCATCAGCACGTCATACGCGTACTCATATGGATCGCAATCTGCTTGTTTAGCGAGAGCTTCAACTGAGTCTTCAGGCGTGGGCTCGTAGTTAGGTTGTTCTGACAAGGGATACATCTTATGAAACCCATGAGCAACGTCATGATTGAACCGACCCGTGTATCCAGTACTTTCTGAAAGAATTTTTTGCTTTACCGACTCTTTTGACATTTCAGTTACGAGCTCAGCACGTGATAGCGATTCCGCTAGTTGCACATATGTGGGGTGCATCTTGAAAGGGTGAAGAGAGGTCTCTAATCCGAACAGTAGTCCTGCTGGTCGCCCAGCTATTTGAGCCATAACTCTTCCCGAACCATCAAGTGGCGCAGACGACATTTCCAGCAGGTCCCTCCATTGTTGAGGATCACGGTCTGCTTGTGTTAGCGCATAGGTAACTGTAAGCCCGTAACTGCCGGCAAGTTCGCGCATCCATTCAATATCGGTGCTGAAATTACCTTCGAGGCCACCAAGACCAATGTCAGAGGCTACTTCAACAACACCGCCACCAGCTTCAGCTACGGCTTTTCCGAGAGCAATTATTTCTTCTGCTCCAGCGAAAGTTCCCGGAACTGGCTCTCCATCAAGGGCTCGGTGGAGCATGGTCCGTGAAGAAGTAAACCCGAGAGCTCCTGCTTCGATTCCTTCTTGGACAATTTGTGCCATTGCGATCAAATCGTCTGCCGTCGGTTCTTCATTGCGAGCTCCGCGTTCTCCCATGACGTAAGCACGAACAGAACCATGAGGTACTTGGGTAGCTATATCCATTACACGTGGCATCTTTTCGAGAGCTTCCAGGTATTCAGGAAAAGTTTCCCAATTCCATTCAATTCCTTCAGCTAGCGCAGCCCCCGGTATGTCTTCCACTCCTTCCATCAGTTGAATCAACCAATCATGGCTATCTGGTTTTGCTGGTGCAAAACCCACACCACAGTTACCGAAAACGGTAGTAGTCACGCCGTGGAACGAGGATGGACTCATCTCTGGGTCCCATGTGGCTTGGCCATCGTAATGGGTATGGACGTCCACAAACCCTGGCGTCACTAGGCAGTCATCTGCGTCAACTTCTCGAAGGCCCGGTCCGATATCTGTCCCGAGCTCCGTAATGCGTCCATCGTCGATTGCTATATCGATTTTTTGTACTTTAGTTCCGGTCCCATCAACCACATTGCCTGATCTAATCACCATGTCGTGCATTGTGTCTCCCCTGTCCTAAGTACCAGTCTATTGACTTTGGCAAATCCGTGTTGCCTTAAACCCTTTTTGGTATTCCATGCGCACCCGCAAAGATAACAACGGTGATGGCTGAATAGTATTTACAGGGAGCCCATAGGTGTATTATCCGACAAGACATAGTAATCAGAACAGACCAAATCCCAGGAGTCAGATCATGGCCAGTCCGGAATACCACCGAATACGCGACATTATTGCCTCCAGGCTGGTCCAAAGTGATCGTCCTGTGAACGTTGAGAAGTTCCGAGCGAATCAAGAAGCAACGGCCCGCGATCTGCCAAGTCTCGTGGTCGGCACCAGCATCAACGCCGCCGGCGTTCCAGCGGAGATGCAGACACCATCCGAAGCGGTTGATAACACCTTAATTGTTTACTTTCATGGTGGTGGTTACGTTGGCGGTTCCATTGCTAGTCACCGTAATTTAACTGGCCACTTAGCCATGCAGTCCAAATGTCGAGTCCTTTCGGTCGAGTATCGACTCGCGCCTGAGCATCCTCATCCTGCTCCGGTTAACGATGCAGTGACCTCTTACAAGTGGGCACTAGACGCAGGGTATGATCCGAGAAAAATTGCTCTGGCTGGCGATTCTGCTGGAGGTGGGCTGGTCGCGGCATGCCTCGTCGCACTTCGCGACCAACAAATAGAACTCCCGGCAGCAGCAATAATGATTTCTCCGTGGCTCGATATGAGTTCAACGGGTGAAAGCATGGTGACCAACGAAGAGCGAGATTCGTCCATTTCGGCGAGAAGCATGCCAAGGATGCGAGAGCTGTTTCTGGGGGAAGCTTCGATTGATGATCCGCTTGCCTCTCCGCTCGAAGCAAATCTGGAAGGGCTACCTCCGCTGCTCATTCAAGTTGGTGACGAAGAAGTGCTTCTTTCTGACAGTGAACGCTTCGCAGAAAAAGCCATTGCTGCGGGTGTAGATGTTGACTTACGAGTTTGGCCAGAGATGTTTCATGTATGGCCCGCATGCGTAGGTTTATTCCAAGAAGCTGCAGACGCTATCGATGAGATGGCTGAATTCCTGGGGCCTAGAATCGGACTTTAAGTTGGCGCGCTTTCCAGCTTTCTTGACAAATTTTTCTGTGCACTCAAGAAAGTTTTAGAGGCTACGCCTGCCGTGGCTTACGCTACTCCGGATAAGGCCCAACAAGGACAGTGTCGGCACCCACAGCAACATTTTTGACCGGCTTCGGTCAAATTTTCCGACTCAACATTAGAGGTCGCAAAGAGCAAAACTTCAACAGGTCAGACTGCGGCTTACAGCATCTATCGGACAGCTTGGCCCTTAAAAAACTGATACGGGTGGCAGTTGTAGGTCAAAAAATTGTGCTTTGATCTTTGCTACAAC
>CAJQGN010000173.1 GCA_905477545.1 uncultured Acidimicrobiales bacterium
TGATTCTTGTCCGTCTGATGTTGTTGTTGTTTCTGTTGTAACGTCACCAGCTACAGATGTGACAACTGTTTCTTCTTCGGTTACCACCACTTTGGCTTCTAGGGTTTCCTCATCAACAGTTTGGGTGATTTCTTCCCCGTCTGCGCCAGTCACAGTTAACGTGATTTCTTGCTCATCGATTTCGATAACCGGGTTATCGGCGGCAACAGCTATCACTTTGTTATCAGAGGAAACCTTTATCTCTACTTGTTCACCAGCAGATACCTCTTCATTAGAGACCGAGATACTATCGTCAGAACCTTCAGTCGATAAAGCCGTTATAGCTGCATCATTAGAAACAAAAGCAATGCTAGGAGTCGGAAACGATAGCTCTATATCATCTGTATCAATCCGAACTGTGTACTCAGTTAACGGCGGTGAACCGCAACCAGTATCTGAAGCTGCCTTAATAGACCGAGCTGAAATACCTTCCACAACATCATCTGAAGCAGGACTATAGGTACCTGATTCTGTGCTGACTGACCAATCGCGAGTCGCAGAACGAACTACCAAAATCGTTCCAAGGACCTTCTCAGAGCTTTTCCCGAAAGGCACGCTTGCAGAGACACGTGCTTCGCGTGGCGTCAAGTCAAAATCACGCGCTTTGCCGGTCCAGACACACGGATCGTTGTACGGATCTTCGGCACCAAACGAAAACGACCATGTATCAGTCTTGAAATCTACTTTTATGAAACGATCCGCTCCAGGCCAGTTCGAATCAAGAACTCGAATAATCGCTGTGTCCTCATCCGGAAATTCCACCGCATAAGGCATAACCGCATGGCCGCCAGCTGGACCATAAATACCAGCTGTGAACCTAGCCGAACCTCCCTCAGGCAAAGCCGCAGCATCTTTCAAACCAGAATCCGATGTAGACAACTGTTCCTCTCCCCTAAAAGAATCAGTCAAAGCATTCACTTTTTCAACCAAAGATTTCCTAGACCATTTATCTGTCTCAGCCTGAACTTCAGGCAAAAACTGGGTTGCGAAAGCCCGAATAATCTCTCCTTCGATTTCCGGATCTTTCTTTAACATTATTGTTTTAGGAGAAGCCCCCGCATCAAAACGAACTGCCGCCTGAACAGCTAAACCCTCACAATGCCCAGAAGCCCGCGCATTATTGACCATCATCGCCCACGCAGCAGCCTCAGCTACAGGCTTACAAGGATCAACCACACCCTCAACACAAGCAACATCACCAAACATGATCGCTAAATCTTTAGCTCCTAGAAATGACTTAGTCCCAGTCTTTCCATAATTCGGAAAAGCAAACCCATCTTCAACCGGAGACACATCCAAAGCAACACTGTCACGACTACTCAAAGACGCCGAACCACTACACGAAACAGCAACCAAGCCCACAACGAACAACAACCCAAACACACGGCTCATCGAACGGACACAAAAAAACTGTTTCATAGAAACACCCAACAGGAATAGGCCGATAAACACACCAAAAATGACCTTAGGGTTTTGAGTACCGAACATAGGCACTCAAAACCCTAAGTTATTACCTATCTGATTAAGCTACTGATGGCTTCCGTCGACGAGCGAGCACAGCAAGCAGCAAAGCGACAGCTAAAGCAACCAGCACATAAATTAGCCACGTGTTGGAAGAGCTACTTTCGGCGGCCGGAAGATAATCCGCAATTAGCGATTCAGCGCTCAGAAGCGAAACGGTTGCTTTTCGCTCAAGTGCTACGGTTTCGACAACGACTGCCTCGTCGGGATCATGTGGCACGATCCTGATTTCGATGTCAGCTGCAGCAGCACCCATTTCGAGCCGACTTGTTGCGCCTTCATCAATGGCTTGCCAAACACCGTTACCGTCGGCATCAGTGACTCGGATCTGAACGTTCCCGTCAACTCCAGCTGCTTCGCACATTTCATCAACCTGAGACGGAAGAATTACCAGCTCACCAGCGTTTTCTTCGACCTCAAGGACTGGTTCTGCTAGCTGCATCACAAGCGCCGGCATCGCAATTTGTGTTTCATCTGAAGGATTAACAGGCAAAGCACTCAAAGATACGGGCACAGGTAATGCATCCGATTCACCGACTTCTTGCTCTGGCACAACTGGATCGCCAGAAACCTCGAAGTAGTAAAGCTGCGTTTCTTCATCTACTGAATACGCTGGACAATCGGAAATCTGCGTCGCGTCGAAGCTTTCCAAAGTGGAAATCTGCGTCATTGAAGCACGAGCACCGTTATGTTCGGAACCGAAGCTACCACTTAGCATCTGATCGCTACCAGCAGCACACGAGAACCAACAATCTGAGGCACGCTCTAGGCAATCACGGTTTGACAAGTTTTCCGCTTCTGCCGATACAAACCCTGAACCCAAGTCATTACCGCTCAGAACAAAATCATTGAAATCTTCGATAGTGAAGTCAGGCGAATTAAAGGCTGAAGCCATCTCATCACACAGGAAATCAAGGTGGCCTTCCTCTACACAGGCACTCAGGAATCTTGGTATATCTGTCTCTCCCTCTCGGAATACATTCAGCAAATTCTCCACGCTGTCGGCGAATTCAATCATGCCCATCGTAATACTCGTAGAAAATCCGAATGCACCTTGCAATGCGTCACAATGCATCGATACGTTCACCGCTTGTGCGGTCGCACCATCACCTTCACCTCCAGGTCCAGGGCCCATAAACCCTCCTGCGCATGGACTATCATCTCCAAAAAGCTTTTCTTGCGCTGCCTCTAAATCACGAAATGCTTGCATTTCATCGGGTGAGCATCCGTCATTTTCTTGACAATCGTATATGTGCGGGTACCTAGCTCGTACATCTTGAATTGTGCGCAAAACATTTCCAGAATCAATGTCTTCATAGAACTGACACATAGCGCCATTAGGCAATATTTCAGCGCCTTGACCAAGATTTGCATTGGCGTTTATCCCACCGTCACAAGCCGATCCCTGCAGCCCTAACAACTGATCTATAGTTTCCTCTTGCTGAGTTACGATCTGCCCGCGCAAGCGCTCAAGTAGCTTCTCAATATCGGCTTCGGAGCCGCCAGAATTTATGTCATTCTGAAGCGAAGAAAAGAGGTCTCCAACTCCTTCGCAACCAATAGACGCCTCACCAACAAACTCTTGAAGGTCTAATGGATAGGTAGCCCCATCGTCGCTGACATAGAAGGTATCTTCACCAGCTCCCCCCAATGCCGCGTCAGCTGCTTCAACATCAAAGTCATTGGCAAGCGAAATTGCGTGCCCACAACCTTGCGAAGCTTGTTGCAAAGCTCGCATGACGCTTTCAGTTGCGTCATTAACTCGACGCTGACCAGCATCTTCCTCTTCGCCATCAGCGAGAATTTCATCTCCCTGAGCTGCGCACTGTTCATCCGGACTAGCAGAATTGAGGGCGGTGTCAGGAGCGATCAGTTCACCCTGAATCTCCTCTTGAGCATCTCTGGCTTCCGCTAAGTCAGAAGACGCTCCTATGACATCAGCACTGGCAGCATTCATATCATTTTCAGCCTCAGCTACTACCTGCTGTTGGTCATTAATTTCTTCTTCAGATGCTCCATTATCTACTAAATCGTCGAGATTTTCAGTTTCTACTACAAAGTCACCTTGTTCTGTATCGAAAACATAAACGGCTTGATCGAAATCGGCTTCCCTGTCCTGCACATCGGTCTCAGCTTCTTCAACATCTGCGACCATTATCACCGGGCCCATAGATGATGTGGGTGGTGCATCAGTATCTTCGGGACCATCTTCTGTTGTTTCAGACACGTCTTCGTCTAGATCGGTATCGTCGGTATCGTCAGGTTGCAGATCGTTCTCACCATCCCCATCTAAATCGACTCCGGCTGTTTCGCCGTTATCGTCAAGCTCAGGAGCCATCAGCGGTCCGCCCGTTTCGACTCCGGGGTTGTGCTCAAATACGCCTGGTTCTACTTCGACACAATCGTCGAGGTTGATGCCAACGTTTCGGGTTCGAGGGCCTGCGGAGTCTTCTCCGCTACCACATGACACAGCTACAAGCGCCATCACCATAGCTAAGAGCGTCGCTCTCACGAGCGCTCCACTGAGCGACTTCTTCATGATCATCTTCCCTCCTGGGGAATTCCGAACTCACGAAAGAGTCCGATAAGAAAACAAAAACTATAAATGCCGGTCACGAACGTAACAGGCACCCCCTGATGCTATCCGCTACGTTTCCCCACAAGCACATTTCGTCTGAATTGTTAACCGATTATTAGTTACTATGAAAAAATGAAATTAGTTTTTGGCCCAAATTTTCTTGGATCTCCTTGGAACCCGACCAAGGATTAATCGTTTCAGTAAATTGAGGTGCAGTTTATTTCTGAGGTCAGGAATGCAAACTTCCGTTTCTTAACGAAATCAAAATCGACTCTAGTTCCCTACCCCACCTCATCGCTCCAAGCTGGAACACAATTTGGTCGACTTGATGCGACTGAATTATCTCCGAGACTGTTGAGAACTACTTCCGCAACTCCGGATATCTCATTCCATGTCATGAATGACTCGAAACTAGGCACTGCACCTGCACGGTCCCAAGACGCAGTTAGTCCTTCAGACGTGACGATGACTGCGCGCATCGGCGAGTGCCTATTGAACTTGTCCCAGCTCTCGAACATAAACTTTTCTGCTGCGATGGTAGACATGGCGCTGTAAAACGCGAGAAAGTTTTCTTCATCGATGAATATCTTCGCTTCGCTTTTCGGATCGGGATTGAAAGGTTCCAGTATTGTGGCTTTCTCTATGTCCCACAATATGGAAGTTTGCACGTCTTGTGGATGTGCTGCTCCGCTGGCCATGTAGGCCGTTTTGGACGTGACCGAAACTAGGCCTTTGTTAGCAAAATTTATTTCAGTTTTGAAACTCAACGAGTTCCCTTCGCCATACCAACTGTTGTATTGATCTAACGCAGCAATAGCTTCTGCATCTAAAATTTCTTGCAGCTCACTCATTTCGGGAGCTTTAAATTTCGGCCAAATAATTTCATAAGTACCAGTTTCAGACGAATCGCTCCAGCAACGAACTAGATACTCGATGGTTTCTTTCAGCGGTTCCTGATTTGAACCGTCTATCGATGTCGACGTGATTTTCTTTGAGGGGACTTCAACAATGCTCGAATTCGGAGTTTTTTTAACAGCTTGTTCAGATACCTCGAAAGTCACAAGCGCAGAAGGTTCAGAGCTACAAGAAACAAACAAGATAAGACATAGACCCAAAAAACCTAACCGACGCACGTTGTTTTTGTTGAAAAGCACTTTATGGCTCCATAGAGATCGGTTGGTCGGATGGAAACAATTCAGGAAGATCTTATGGGACAACTCGGAGTACTTCACCCGACAGCTCAAACCTGAGAGATTAACGATAGGTCCATCCGAAACTTTATCGAGAAATCAGATCTCAAAAGACACGCCGTTCAAGCCCCGAAGCATGCTTCTGCGAATATTCAGAGAAGAAGCTGGCTTGCTGCTGATTAGCTCATGGTTGGCCGACTCTTTTATGCTCCTCCGTGTGTAGGTTAAGCCCTATGAGGTTCGCACCGTTTTCAGTTAGGTGGTGGTTGCAAGATCGCTCCACTGGGCAAATGGTGATAGCTCAGAGACCTAACTTAATTCTTTGCTTATGTCTCGCTGGGATGGCGGCTAACTTCTTCTTCAATGACGTTGCGCTACTTTTAATAGTTGGTAAAGCTTTTTGGCTGGGTTTCGCCGCAGATGAATTTCTTCGGGGAGTTAACCCTATGCGCAAAGTTTTGGGCATAGCTGTTGCGACATTAACGATTTTTTTCTAACCGACAGCTTCTCGCACCTGCTTCTATGGATCTTTTAATGGCATTAAACATGCGTCTTTAGTGGTCGGATGCAGATCTCGAGACAGACGGTACTGGAACCACTTTCGGGTGCAGCGTCTGACAACTTTTAGATGAGTGCTTCGTAATCTGGATTTTGGATTATCGTACATCTATGAATAAACCGGTAGTACTCGTTCATGGCGCCTGGCATGGGCCTTGGTGTTGGGATCGGGTGACTCCTTACCTTGATGCCGCCCATATCGAATGGGTAGCGCCAGATTTGCCGAGTGTTCTGGCTGCCTCCGAGGGAGCAAACCAGACCGAAGACAATATCGCAGTCAGGGATGCTATTGATAGTTTGCCTGGGTCTGAGAAAGCTATTTTACTTGGTCACTCCCGCGGCGGCACAGTGATAACTGAGGCAGGGACACATGATCGAGTGGGGCATCTGGTTTACCTGGCAGCTTTTCTTGGTTTGGCGAATGAAGACACGACGCCGTACCGATCTGCTGAATTAAATAGGTGTTTAGATGTTCACGATGATGGAACAACTACTGTTAAAGCTGAGTTGGGTAAAGCAGTGTTTTATAATGAGCATAATGAAATTGACTTCACGTGGGCGGCAGAGCAATTACGCCCTCAAAGCCACAAGCCGTTTGTGGGGCAATCACAATTAGCTTGGCAAACTAAAACATCAACTTATGTTGTTTGCAGTTTGGATAATGCATTGCCTGCGGAAGGCCAACGTAAAATGGCTGCCCGAGCCACAACGTCTGTCGAATGGGAGACAGACCATTCACCATTTGTGTATCGTCCGGAACTTGTCGCAGAGTTACTAATTAGCTTGAGCGTCGGCAATTAGTTATCGACTGGTATCTGTGTCTAGGGAAGCAGGTAGAGCAAATAACGCTCCTGGGTCGACTTTTGTGAAAGAGTGACAGGAAATGCTTCTTACAATTCTTAGCGCTAGCTCCTCTGCGGCTGCAGACTCAACGCTTTCCGTTACCTGGTCAGCGGTAGCCCTTGTGGCGCTAGCTGTTTTTTTCGGCGTTGGCTATTATTTGATGGAGCTTCGGGGCAAAAAAAGAGACGAGCGCTACGACCGGCGAAACCCTTCGAATCGTTCAACTAAGTAAACTTTGAGTTAGTGTCGTTACCCCAATGCTCGTCGTAAACCAGGACCTTAGGTATTGATGCAAGGGTTCACAGCGTCTGCGTTCTTCAACGAAGGAGCCACTAAGGTCTATAGAATCTGCCTGACAGACCTGCTTTAGCTTAAGCTGCGATAGCTAAATGTTTCGCTGTTCGATGTCCGCATCATGCGGTTACTTCACAAACAACACATAGTTTCAGATCATGCGTTTC
>CAJQGN010000174.1 GCA_905477545.1 uncultured Acidimicrobiales bacterium
CGGTGGCGATGTCATCAATACTCTCTTGCCACAACAAGCGGTCGGTCATGTCCACCACCAAGGATAGAACGGCGACACCATTGGCTCGGATCTCCATAGCTGTCTGTTCTAGACGCGTCGCGTCAGAATCCACTAGCGCCAATCGCGCACCCGCATGTCCGGCTTCTTCAGCGATAGCTCGACCGATACCCCCGGCTGCGCCCGTCACGATAACTGTCTTATCTTTTAGCATTGTCATTAGTTCCTCTTCGATACTTTGGTCACATTAAAAGCGGCTCGGGAAAAGCAGTCGCTCCCAGCCTGCAGCATCTAACTGTTCGCGCAATGCCGCCTTAGCTGTTTCATCGAGCTGCTGCATTGGTGGTCCCAGCGGCCCGCCAGCCATACCTAATATGTCCATCCAATATTTGATCAGGCCCATGGGGTGAACGGCCTTATTCTCATTCCACAAACCAGCGTAAATTTTGCCCCACGTTTGTCGGAGAGGCGCCAGTTGATCATGGATTTCGATGGCCCCCGCCATGTCACCTTGTTGTGCAAGACGCAGGTAGTCCAAAATTGGCTGTCTCTCGGGGCTTTGCATAAGGTAGACACTGGTTGATCCCAGTAGAACCTGCTGACCGTGTTCGGTAGTCATTTCTAGCAGTTGCTCCTCAAACGGGTATGACAGCACGATCTCGTGGCCGAACATCTCAATTGCCCGGATCGTGTGTCGCGGATCCTTGATAGCGTTCTTGATGGCACAAACATTGGGAATTTTCGCTATACGCATCATGGTTTCGTGCGTCATTGTCATGCCAGAATGGGGGGTGTTGAACGCAATGATCGGCATGTCAACTTCCCCAGCGACGTATTCGATGTAGTCGTGCATCAGGTCCTGCGACGTCGCCCATTCATAGGGCACCCATAAGATGATTGCTTCCGCTCCGATTGCCTTTGCATGGCAGCTGAGAGCAATTGTTTCAGCAACGCTGTGATCAGCGGTATAAAAGATGCACATCGCACGATCGTCGGTCGCTTTTGCGATCAGGTCCATAACATGTTTTCGCTGCGCTATGGTGAGGCCCCACGCATCAAGGAAACCGAAACCCACTCCACTAGCACCAGCGGAGATTACGCGCTCGACATTTATAATGACACCTGCGTCGTCTAGTTTAAAATCTTGCGTGAAGGGCGCCGATGGACTTGAAAACAGCCCTTTTAGATGTTCTTTCGCCCATTCTTTGGCTTCGAGCCGCCCGACCATCGTAATTACTCCTAAGATTTCTTCGGGGATTTCGATCACAACCCTACGGGAGTTCTCACAGTTATCCATTTGCATCCAACGACTGGAGCTTACGACCGACTCCAGAGGTACAGATGTCGCTCAGCAGAAATTTCACTTGAGACCCGGACTCGTCTCAAGAATAACTATGAAGAAGAAAGCCTCTTTGCTCGGAGCTCTGAAATCCCTAGGTAGTCATACAACGCGCTTTCCTAGATAGGTCCGACTTTGTTTAGTCTCAGCTTTCACCCTTGTTGTCCTGTTAGCGACCTAACTGTAGATCAACAATAACTGCGATAATTAACTCCTTCTGCACCGGATCCAAGCTACATAATAGCGATAGATCTGCCATGATTACGGCACTACGAGAAGGAGTGTGTGGTATGCAAATCGGCTTATATGCAAACACCCATGGTGTCGGTTACCGAGACGATGACAACAACTACACCAGAAGCGTCCCTGGAGAAAATCTCGAGCCTGTTGCGATTGCACAGACTGCTGAACGTAACGGCTTTCATTCCATTTGGTTTCCCGACCATGTGTGCATGCCTACAGAAACAAATAGCGCCCATATCGCCAACAAGTCAGGGGCCCGCTCTTATTCCCCGCGACACGAGATGCTTGATGGTGCAGTTGTTATGGGAGCAGTTGCTTCTTCCACGACCAGAATTAAGCTCGGTACTAGTGTCCTCGTTGCGCCTTATCGAGCCCCCTTAAGCGACGCCCGCCAGTTTGCCACGGTCGACGTGCTATCTGGAGGCCGTCTTCTGCTCGGAGTTGGGGCTGGTTGGATGGCAGAAGAGTTTGATGCTCTTGGCATTCCCTTCGCTGAGCGCGGGAAACGAACAATCGAATGCATCGAAATTTACAAACGAAGTTGGCAAGACGACTTTGTTTCTTTTGACGGTGACTACTATTCGTTTGCAGACGTTTCTATGGATCCCAAGCCTTCACAGAAGCCTCATCCACCGATCATCTATGGAGGGATGTCTCCGCTTGGAGCGCGCCGAGCGGCAGCTTATTGCGACGGTTTTTATCCAGTGTTTCTTGACCCCTTCGCCGATCCAAACCGTCACGCTGATCTCCAGGCCATCGTCAAAGCCGACCTCGACAAAGCTGGGAGAGACCCCTCGACTTTCATCATGATGGCTGCCACGACTATGAGAGTCACTGACAGCGATGATCCCCTCGCCCACCAAACGCCAAGGAAAATATGCACTGGAACTGCTCAGCAAGTACTTGAAGATATAAACAAATTTGCAGAGGCAGGCTATTCCCTACTCGTCGCGAAAATGGATTGCCCTTCTGGCGAGGTTGAAGAAATCCATGAACAGATCACCCGTGTTGGACACGAGGTCATTCCCGAGTGCTCCCAAATCCTGGCAGCTGATAGTTGGAGAACCAATTTTTAATATGAGGCTAAACGAAGATTGAGACAAATCTGTGGGCGACTACCTCTACCTCCGGCAGTTGCTACGTCTCTCTTGCAACAAAGCATGTTGATTTTTTGTGTGTCAGAAAGAAACCCGTGCGATGCTGTCCATGATTTACCGCAGGCGACCGCAACAATGCCATACGCCCCTCGACCGCAGCTCGCAAGCAAAAAAACATGTCTTTGTCAGCTTTCCGTTGGTACCTGGCGCTCTTGTCTTTTCCCTAAATAAACCTCACTGGTCTTATTCGATCGCGTCAGACGCCATTAATTTTGGAAACTAGTATAAGAACATGGCAGGTAATCATTGGAAACGGGCAAGCTTAGAGTTGCGAGCGGCAGGGTTTGAGCCCGAAACTATCGCAACAAAAAACTTGATTGTTACGGTAGCGGGGGCCTACACAAATGCTCATCGCTGCAACAACAGGGTCGAACGCATATCAGATCTACTGTCAGAGTCGATTACTTCACGCGGAGGGCAAGGGCTAGTCGTTGGCGCTCCAGCGGTCTCTGATGCTCTCACTCAAGGTTCACTCAACGCCAGCTACAGTCTCGTATCACGCGACATAATAGCCGACTCATTCGAGATCGGGCATCGGGCACATCACGGCGAAGCTATGGTTGTTATCTCAGGCTGCGATAAGACTGGCGCAGCAGCAATGATGCCCCTAGCACGAACCAACGACTTCGGACTCGTTATCTACCCAGGGACTAGCTCCCCCGGCTGCGTTAGCATTGAGCCATGGGTGTCCAAAGGTAACAACCTGACTATTCTCGACTGGGCCGAGGCACGAGCAGCAATGCGAGCTGATCGGATCACTCAAGAAGAATTCGATGAGGTTGAACAAAACGTGATGCCCGGAAGTGGCACCTGCGGTGCGATGTTCACAGCGAACACCATGAGCACAATCACTGAGGCAATGGGAATGATGTTGCCGCGAGGCGCGTCACACCCAGCCGACTACAACGCCGCAAGCGATATTCACGATGATGTGAAGGCTCAGGTTGAGGCGACCGCCGAAGCTCTATACAACCTGATCCAAAACAACATTCGACCTCGAGACATTATGAACGTGAAAGGCTTTGAGAACGCCATCACTACCGCCTATTCAATGGGGGGATCCACCAACATGTACCTGCATTTGCTGGCGATCGCTCGCGATGCTGAGGTGGCTCTCACCATTGATCGCATCCAGGAGATCGGCGAGCGGGTGCCGCTCATTGCAAATCTTCAGCCGCACGGTCAGTACTCGATGGTCACCCTGCACGAACTCGGAGGAGTGCCGGTCGTAATGAAAGAGCTCCTAAATAACGGCTTCCTGCATGGCGATGCTATGACCGTCACCGGAAAGACTCTCGCAGAGAACCTAGCTGACGTCCCCTCGCTCGCTGATTTAGATGATCAAGACCTGTTGCAATCCGTGTGGACCCCAGCAGCTCAACCGAACAACCATATCACTGTCCTGCACGGCAACTTAGCGCCGGAGAGTTGCGTACTAAAACTTGGTGGCAAGACACTCGATGCAGGCGAGTTTCGAGGGATCGCCAAGGTTTTCGAAAACGAGCCTGATGCAATGACCGCGATTCAATCCGGGCTCATTACGCCCGGCGATGTGGTCGTGGTGCGCAACGTCGGCCCCAAGGGTGGCCCTGGTATGCCAGAAATGGTGATGCTGACTATCGAATTGCAAGGACGCGGTTTAGGCAAAGACGTCGCGCTCATCACTGATGGTCGTTTCAGTGGTGTCTCCCACGGAATTCTCATCGGACATATTTGCCCAGAGGCCGCTGACGGCGGGCCGCTAGCAGCAGTGAAAGATGGCGACATAATCAGTATCGATCCCGTTAACCGGACTCTTAACGTCGCGATCGACGACATCGAGATGCAGAAACGAATGATGACAATCGAGCCAAAGGAATTACCGAGTGCGATTCCACAAGGTTCAGTATTGCGACGATACTCACGGCACGTGTCATCAGCTCACTACGGTTGTGTGCAGTAGCAGACAATCATATTGAGTTACAGCCAAGCCGCTCACAAGCGCTATGCGGCAACCCGTGGAGCTTCTTCGAGAGATCTTTGATAGAAGTGTCCATTTGCATTAACCAAAACATCTGCGGCGAAGAAGTATCTCTACGATTCGCATCCCAAGGTGTATTCACCGTGTGAGTCAATAGCCAACAGTAGCTCGTTAACCCGTTGCTACTCGTCGGGCAAGAGAACGAAAAGCCATAGTGAAAGTTATAATCGCTAGACCCAAGATCGCTGCAGAAGCTTTCATGAGCGCACCAATATCCCACCCCTCTGACAGCACCGACCGCATACCTTCCAAGAGATAGGTGACAGGATTCCAAGCGGCCACATTTTTAAGCCACCCGCTCATCAACTCTCGAGGCAGCATGCTGGGAGTGAGAAACGCAAAAGGGAAGAAAATCAAAAACGCAGAGTTAACGGCTGCCGGATTACCTGTCCGCAGGGCAACCGTGTAAGGAAACCCTGTGAACGCAAGGCTCCATGCCATCGCAAGAATAACGAATATAGCCAGTCCCGCCACACCGGTACCAAAGTTCACACCAACAGCAAACCCCAACAATAATACGACTGTCGCTAAAGCCAAGGCCAACACAATGTCCGCAATCATCAGTCCCAAAAGCAGGGAAACACGGCGGATCGGAGTGACTAACATACGATCGAGATATCCCGTTTGAATATCGGTAACGAGCATGTTGGCACGCGAAATTCCCGTAACGGCAAACACAATCCCAACAGGTAATTGAAAAGCTCGATAATCGATTCCAGCCTGCCGTTCGACAAATGCTTCCAAGGCACCGATATTGACGACAAAAAAGAAAATCGGAATAGCTAAAGCTGGACCGATGAATTCAGGTTCTCTCAACAAACTACGAATTGCACGTCGAGCGATAGTCCAAGTATCAGAAAAAAACCCGACTCTCTGAACGATCGACTTCTCAGTCAAAATCATTACGAACTCGCATTCAGTAATCTCTGGCCCGTGGCGCGAAGGAAAACATCGTCAAGTGACGGGGTACGCACAGTGAGAGATACAGAAGATACGCCGATTCCATTCAGTGCAATCGCTATCTCAGCGACTAACGCCGCCCCATTTGAAGTAGAGATTGTCAGTCCACGGCTTCCAATCGTTACATCATCAACTCTTGATAGTGCCCTGACTGTATGGGCAGCAAGCTCCAGCTCGTCTTCGAGTTCCACTACAATCACGTCGGCGCCAATGGCTCGTTTGAGGTCAGCTGGAGTTCCTTCTTCAACAATTCTTCCCTGATCAATGATGCCGACCCGATGCGCCAGCGCATCAGCCTCTTCCAAGTATTGCGTTGTTAGGAACACCGTCACACCATGTAAATCATTTAGTCGCCGCACTTCCTCCCACACTCGGACCCGACTTACAGGGTCTAAACCAGTCGTCGGTTCATCGAGAAACAGCACCTCTGGATCGTGAATTAAGCTTGCTGCGACGTCCAAACGTCTTTTCATTCCGCCGCTATAAGTTCGGACCCAATCATCGATCGCGTCTCCAATATCGGCTAATTCGATAGCGCGATTAACACGCTGATGTCGAGTGGATGCTTCAAGGCCATATAGACGCGCTTGCAACTCAAGTATTTCACGACCACTCTGCTTCTCATCTAAAGCTGCTTCTTGAAGCGCTAAACCGATCCGAATGCGCACCTCGTTTGCCTGTGAAGCCACGTCATAGCCTGCCACTCGCGCTGAACCGCCAGTTGGAGCAAGCAAAGTACACAACAGGCGCACTGTCGTTGACTTTCCAGCACCGTTAGGACCCAAGAACCCGTAAATCTCGCCTCGAGCGACAGATAGATCGACTCCATCGACTGCACGCTTCGAACCGAAATCACGCACTAAACCGCGTGCTTCAATAGCTAAGTTGGTCATCGTTCACGCACGTTAGCTGCATGTTTGTAATGAGTCGAGACCATTACAAAAACCGGATAATTTTATGTCCCAGGAAGTGAAATAATGCTGACTGTTTGGCACCTAACTCATGAACCTGACGATGACCTAATAGGGCTACCTCACCCGTTCCATGTAGGTAAAATTAGTTCTCTGGCAACAGCGTGACGCCATGGTTAAGGCCGTGTAGGACTTCACCAAACGCTGGAATAACGACCTCTCCGTACCCAAAAAGAATCCCGAAAATTTACCGACGTTACTGGCATGGAGACAGCTATCTTAGCCATCTACCAACGCAGGCAAATCGATAATAGCTTTGGCTAGTTCCGAGAGTTCACAACTAAGGCACTGGCAGAAAGAGTGTCGCCATTATGTACATAAGGTTTATGCAGATTGTTATAGAGCGCGACCATTACTTCGACTTCTCCATGTGGAAGGCTCTCTATATGGGTAGCTGTCCCATATAGCCGAGAAGCTTTTTCTCCATTTACATAAAGATGCAAGTGGCCAACCCCATCAACATGGTTGTCAGCTCCCATAGTCGGGTCAATCACCATTCCCGCAAGCTCAACATAAACATTCCAGCCAGATTTTTTATCTTCTATGACTTCAATATCTAATGTTGGCGAAGCGCCCACAAATTCTACGAAAGCACCCGAATGGTGATGATGCGCTGAGGATTCTTTAAGGGAGATGGCTGTCTCCACCGAAACCTTCTTGCCGTCCCAGGCATAGACCGAATGGTCATTAGCAGCAAGTTCAACCCCCACAGTGTGATCGCCTGGCGCTAAATCAGAGTAGTGAATCCATTCGTTGTAAAAGCGTAGAACTTTTACGCCATCCACTAACAGGTGATAGTGCCCTTGCCCATCTACATGATGACTGGAAGCAGCGAATGGTGCTACCTGGAGATCAGAAGTCACATGTACATTCACTCCCCTAGCAGAATCTGCTGTCACCTCAACACTCAATTTAGGGCTACCAGATCCGACGAATTCTCTGAGTATTGAGTGGTCATGTCCGTGTCCGCCATGGTCCACTTCAACTTCATGGTCCACTGTTTGAATTAATTCCGCTGGCTCTGGATCATCAGCGAGATCATTAGAGGCCGA
The DNA here is from genome assembly GCA_905477545.1 of uncultured Acidimicrobiales bacterium. GTDB lineage: Bacteria > Actinomycetota > Acidimicrobiia > Acidimicrobiales > Poriferisodalaceae > UBA9040. The sequence continues at coordinate 7,761 of CAJQGN010000174.1, forward strand.
ACCACACGCAGCTAACAAGCAAGCAAACATCAAACACAAAACATGATACTTCATGACATTTTTCACTCGATAAAGTTATCAGTCTTAGACATAGAACACGAACGTTTCCGAGATTTTTAAATGCTCATCTAGCTTGTTGCAGGAGCAGAACTTTCTTTTCAACAGGAGCTATAAAATCACTCATTAAAATCCACTCATTAAAATCTCAGAGCAAATATTAACTAGTTCATTACTCAGCTTCATTACCTACATCATTTAGGGTTGTTTTTGTGGCGCTGCGCACTAGAAAAGCAGCAAGAAAAGTTGTCAGCGGAAGAGCCGCCACAAGACCGATGGAACCGCACAGGGTACGGACTATTTCGATCGAAATTAGTTCAGAATTCGCAACTAGCCCAAGTGGTTGATCTGAAACGGCGAACAGCAGCAGAAGAGGAATACTGGAACCTACGTATGCGAGCAGCAGAGTGTTTACTGTCGAGGCTATATGTTCTCTACCAATTTTTAGCCCTGACCTCACCAGCTGCGGTGCTGACATCTGACTATTTTGGGCGCTCAACTCGAGAACCGTCGCAGCCTGAGTAACGGTCACATCATCGAGGGCTCCCAGCGCCGCAATGATCGTTCCCCCTAGAAGGAGGCCCCGTAGGTCGAGGCTTTCCGATAGCAACGGCAGAACAAGTGACTCCTCGCTAGAAAAACCACTGAAAGACGCAAGTTCAAAAAATATCCAAGAGATCCCTAAGGTAAAACCTAACGCAATAAGAGTTCCAGCAAGCGCCACTGTTGTCATGACCGTGAAACCATGTGTGAGATAGAGACTGAAAAATGCGA
>CAJQGN010000175.1 GCA_905477545.1 uncultured Acidimicrobiales bacterium
CTTGAAGGAGGCGGGTGGAAATAAGCCGGTTGTCGCCACGACGGTTCACTATTCTGCCTTCTGCGATGAATGATTTGTTAAGGATTGGCTCAAAATAGTCGATCCGCATGTTAATAGTGGACTGGAAACCCAGTCGGTCGCCGCAGTCTCGTTTTGCTGTGTACAAGGAAATAATGTCTACATAAGCAGCTGTGAAACCACCAAAAAGTTGTCCGAGAGGATTTAGTGCACAGGCTGGTAGGTGGCACTCTACATCCAGTTCTCCCTCGATCTCTCGAAGGATATTCCATGTTTCAACCTCGAGAAGATCGAACGGTGGAAGGCCAGGAGTTGCGAGCTTTCCTTCGGGCACGTTAAGTGACCATTCTTCAAAATTTTCTATCACATGTGCCATGTTAGGTAAACAAGTCCATAACAAGCGGTCTGGGGCAATACTATATGAGTTGTGACCGGCAAATATCTGGTGCGCACCTATGGGTGCCAAATGAACGTCCATGACTCTGAACGCATTTCTGGACTATTAGAGACCGACGGAATGCAAGAGACCGATTCGGTGGAAGAAGCTGATGTCATAGTTCTTAACACCTGCTGTATTCGTGAGAACGCGGATAATAAGCTATATGGACAACTTGGTAATCTTAAGCGCCTTAAAGAGGAGCGGCCTGACGTGCAAATCGCTGTCGCTGGGTGCTTAGCTCAAAAAGATCGTGACTTGATTCGCGAAAGAGCACCTCATGTAGACGTTGTGTTAGGAACTCACAACGTCAGTCGAACTTCAGAGCTTCTGCAGGAAGCTAAAGTGAACGGCCCGATAACAGAAATACTTGAAGAGTCAGAGGCATTTCCATCCGCTTTGCCAGTCAAACGCGACGCAAAACACTGTGCTTGGGTAACCATTCAGATTGGATGTGACAATAGTTGCGCGTTTTGTATAGTCCCGGCAGTCCGTGGACGAGAAATATCTCGTCCATTCGGTGAGCTTTTAGAGGAGGTGGAGTCTCTAGCAAAAGATGGATTAAGTGAAATCACATTGTTAGGTCAAAACGTCAACAGTTACGGCAGAGACTTAACGCGAGCGCTGCGAGCTCAGAAAGACTTACCGGGCGGAGCCTCCCTGATCGTTGGAGAAAAATGGGTCGCTAGTAAACAGACGGCGCGCCCGTTGTTCACGGACCTTCTTCGCGCTGTGAGCGCTGTGAAAGGAATACGAAGAGTTCGCTACACAAGTCCTCACCCTAAAGATCTTCGACCTGAAACTATTAAGGCCATGGCAGACGTGGACGAGATATGCGAGCATTTACATCTTCCCCTGCAGTCCGGTAGCAACCGAATTCTTTCTTCGATGCATCGCGGGTATACCGCCAGTCGTTACTTAGAAAAAGTGGAGGCTGCTAGGTTAGCAATCCCCGAACTCGCAGTTAGTACAGACATTATCATTGGTTTTCCCGGCGAAACAGACGGTGATTTTGAGGCGACTCTGGAAGTCGCCGCCTAAGCGGGATTTGATTACGCCTTCACCTACGTTTATTCACCACGGCCTGGGACAGAAGCTGCAGAGTTCGGTGACCGATTCGTGCCGGCTGCTGTTTCAGCAGAGAGAATGCAGCGATTACGAGCTGTTATAGAGCGAAGCAGTCGTCTAGGCAACGAAAGTAGAGTTGGACAGATCGAAGAGGTTGTGGTCGAAGGCCCATCGAAGAAAGATCCCAATGTTTTAACTGGGAGGACCCGCCATAATCGTTTAGTGCATTTTTCTTCACCGAGCCCTATCCGTGAAGGTTCTTACGCCTTAGCAAGAATTATTTCTGCGAAAACATTTAGCCTTCAGGGCGAACTTGTCGAAGTGACAGCCATCTCGAAACATCGAACCCGGATTCCTGTGGTGTCATCCTGACTATTCACAATCCGTCTATGCAGAAGCCGATAGCAATAGTAGGGCCGACTGCTGCGGGTAAATCTGCGCTTGCTATGGAGATAGCACGAATAGATGATTCGATTGAGTTGTTGTCAGTTGATTCAATGCAGGTCTACCGTGGGATGGATATAGGAACTGCAAAACCAACAATTTCAGAGCAGCAAGAGGTTAGGCATCATTTAATTGACATGGTGGAGCCCAAAGATTCGTTCACGTTCGTGGAATACCAGAATGAATACAAAAAGTTACTAATAGAACTTAAATCCCGAGAAGCACAACCATTGTTAGTCGGTGGCACTGGTTTGTACCTCAGAGCGGCAATAGACGATTTAACTCCGCCACCGCAGTTCCCAGAAGTTATGGCTCAGTTAGAAACTGAGATTGATACTGAGTTACTTCATCGCCGGCTAGTTGAGTTAGACCCAGCAGCAGCAGCAAAGATGGATTCAAAAAATCGTCGGCGAATAGCAAGAGCCCTTGAAGTTACTCTTGGTTCTGGTAAACCTTTCTCCTCGTTCGGCCCGGGTCTTGATAAATATGAAGAAGCTCCGTATGAGTTGATCGGAATAGAAATCGATAGAAGCCTTCTGGACTTGCGCATCGTTGAACGATATGAGATGCAAATGGATATGGGTTTTCTTGATGAAGTCCGACGGTTGTCTGACGGTGAAATGTCTGTAACCGCAAGCCAGGCGCTTGGATATAAAGAACTGTTAGCGTACCTTCGCAAAGAAACATCTTTGGAAGAAGCGTTAGCTACAGCTATCCAGCGAACAAAGCGTTTCGCTAGGCGTCAGCAGAGATGGTTTCGTCGCGATCCGCGTATCCACTGGATTGAGTTCTCAGATATTGGTTCTTTCTTAGACCAGCGTCGCAATCGGGTTAACGACTTGCCTTCTGAGAGAATAGAGTCTGGAGGTTATGATGCGTCTATATAAACACCATGGACTAGGAAACGATTTCTTAGTGACGTTTGTTGACGATTTACCAGATAGTCCTGGGGTTCTCGCCCGGCAGCTATGTAATCGACGAACTGGAGTAGGAGCTGACGGTTTGCTTTTTGGGCTACCTGGGTCTGGTAGCAACGACTTGAAGATGGTCCTTTTCAATGCCGATGGATCGAGACCTGAAATGAGTGGGAACGGTATTCGCTGTTTAGCTCACGCTCATTCAAGGAGGCTTCTTCTCGGCGGAGTGAAAATTCAAATCGAAACGGATGGAGGTTTACGTGAAGTAGAAGCCGATGGCGATGGTAATGCGATATCAGCATCGGTCGATATGGGTACCGTCGGTGATGGACCTGGCGTCGCCGAAGCGTTACAAGATTCACTTTCCGGTTCGTTAGCTGCGACAGCGGATGTAGGGAATCCCCATCTCGTTGTTTGTGTACCTGACCTTTCGGAAGTTGATGTTGTGGCGGCGGGTTCTGCCTATGAAGCTCATTACTCTGAGGGAATGAACGTTGAGTTCATCTGCAAAGCGCAAGAAAATGCGGATGTCATTGACCTTCTCGTTTGGGAGCGAGGTGTAGGAGTAACACGCGCTTGCGGCACAGGTGCAGTGGCTGCCGCTACTCGCGCTTATGACTGGGGCCTTGTTGGCAAACAGGTTACTGTACGCATGCCTGGAGGCGAAGTTAGCGTTCACGTTGGTGAACGAGCGTTACTCATCGGCCCATCGATTTTCGTTGCGACAATTGAAGTGTATTAATGGGCGATGACAAGAATGGCAAGGTAATAAAAGCGACCCAAGAAACTCATAGAGGTGCTTTTGGTGAGTTCGGTGGTGAAGCTAGTGGCCTTATAGATCGTGCTTTTCGCGAACAAATCCTGCTCGTCGGTGTTCAGTTTCCAGGAAACTCAAGTGAAGAGATTGATCAGAATCTTGATGAACTAGCCCAGTTAGTTGACACCGCGGGAGCGGATCCAGTCCTAAGAGTTGTCCAAAAACGGATCAGTCCTGACCCAGCCACTTTCATAGGCAAGGGAAAGGCGGAAGAGATTCGAGATTATTCACTTGAATATGATGCCGATACGGTTATTTTTGATGACGAATTAAGTCCTGCTCAACAGTTCAACCTTGAAAAAATATTTAAACGTACTGCGTTAGATAGAACGGCTGTAATTTTGGATATTTTTGCTCAGAATGCGACGACCTTAGAAGGAAAAGCTCAAGTTGAATTAGCTCAGCTTCGCTATTTGTTGCCCCGTCTGAGGGGACGGGGAGACGACATGAGCCAGCAAGCTGGAGGAATAGGAACTCGTGGTCCTGGAGAAACTCAGCTTGAAGTAGATCGGCGGCGGATACAGAGGCGTCTCACAAAACTCGAAAAAGATTTGGCAAATTTGCGTCAAACGCGAAGTAATCAAAGAAAGTCGCGCCGCCGCTCTCGCTTTCACACCGCTGCGATAGTGGGCTATACCAATGCTGGAAAGTCCACTCTGTTGAATCGATTAACGGGAGCCAATGTCTTAGTTGAAAATCGATTGTTCGCAACTCTTGATGCAACCACTCGGCGGCTTTATCTTCCTGGTGGAGAGACGGTTCTGCTAAGCGACACAGTCGGCTTTATCCAAAAGCTTCCGACAGGTCTAGTGGAAGCCTTCAAATCCACTTTAGAAGAAGTGAAAGAAGCTGATTTACTAGTGCATGTTGTGGATGCATCTAGTCATGATCCCGAAATGCATATGGGTGCTGTTCACAGTGTCCTAAGTGAAATAGGGGCTGGAGATGTGCCGGAGCTGATTGTTTTCAATAAAACAGATCAAATCAAAGACGGAGCTTTAGGTCCTCTTCTGAGACGCTATGAAAATGCAGTCGCTGCTTCGGCTCACACAGGAGAAGGCGTAACTGAATTGCTGGAAGTTATGGCAGGGCGGCTTCGCCGGCTAACTAAGATCGTAGAGCTACATATCCCTTATTCTCGTGGAGATATTCTGGCGACTGTTCACAGAGAAGGCGAAGTCCTAATAGAAATCCATGAGGACACAGGAACAAAGGTAAAAGCACGTCTAGACGAAGTTGCGACGAATCTCCTCGAAGAATTTATATCGCTGGATACGCAGGTTTGATTTTGGGTTTCAGAAATTTGAATTTTGAAAATAGGATGCAGAGTAATAGTGAGTTAATTACGAAGGGAAGCGAAGGTTATGACAGATAAGCCTGATGGGTTTGTTCCACCTCCTTATCCCTATGACCGCCTTAACGAATTAAAGCCTTTAGGTCAGCATCATGAAGGTGGTCTAATAGATTTTTCTATTGGTACACCAATGGACCCGACGCCTCCCGCAGTTGTCAGAGCCTTGGCTGATTCAGGATCAGAAAAAGGTTACCCTCCTTCCATCGGACGCCCTGAACTTCGGCTTGCCTTTGCATCTTGGCTGGCCGAGCGCACAGGAGCTGAGGTTAATCCAGAAACTGAAGTTGCTGCAGCGATTGGTACTAAGGAATTTGTTGCTGGACTCCCTCATTGGATGCGGCTTCGTAGGCCTGACAAAGACACTGTCCTGTATCCAGCAGTGAGCTATCCGAGTTATGACATGGGTGCAAAATTCGCGGGATGTCGATCAGTTCCTGTTCCTGTCGATGAGAACTGGTCGATAAGACTTGATGCGATATCTAAAGAAGATGCAGACCGAGCGTTGCTTTTATGGGTGAACACTCCTGGTAATCCTGCCGGTGGTCTTGATGATTTGCCAGCAGTCGCAGAGTGGGGCAGGTCCAATAGCGTTCCGGTGTTCAGCGATGAGTGCTACATCGAATTCACTTGGGATGGTGCTCCTCGCACAATTTTAAGTAATGGGACTGAGGGAGTGGTTGCTGTGCATTCACTTTCCAAGAGGTCAAACCTCGCTGGTTTGAGAGTGGGTTTGTATGCGGGGGATGCTGAGATAGTGCACTACTTGAGAGAGGTTCGTAAGCATGCGGGTTTTATGGTGCCGGGCCCGGCGCAGATAGCAGCGCTAGAAGCGCTCGGTGACCAGGTCCATGTTGAGGAGCAACGTGATCGCTATTACTCTCGTCTCGAACGAATGGCTCAGGTTTTAGAGTCATTCGGCGTAAAGGTCCAAATGCCGCAAGGTGGATTTTATCTGTGGGTAGCGGCGCCTGATGGTGATGCTTGGAGCTTCGCTCGGCGGCTAGTCAAAGAAGCCGGTGTTCTAGTATCGCCGGGAGAATTTTATGGTGAGCAGGGCAAGGGCCACATCAGGTTGGCTATGGTTCAGCCAAATTCGCAGATCGAGGTAATTGAACGCCGATTAGGTCTTTAATGTTGACCGGCGCTTGCGGTCTCTAGACTTAAGGCTGTGATTGATCTATTGGATTTAGCAGCTGAGCTAGTGGATATTCCATCAGAAAGCCACGACGAAACAGCATTAGCTGATTATTTCGAAAAGTGTCTAAGGACTGCCCCCTACTTAGATACTGAGCGCATCGGCGATAATGTTGTAGCGCGAACTCAGTTTGGGTGTAAGCACAGATTAATAATCGCTGGTCATCTAGACACTGTTCCTGCAAATGGGAACCATGGTGCCCGTATCGAAGGTGACCGGCTATATGGGTTGGGCGCCTGTGATATGAAAGGTGGTTTAGCTGCTCAGCTGGCCTCTTCGTTGAGCATCGAGAAGCCGAAGATTGATGTTACTTACGTATTTTATGCTGGTGAAGAAGTAGCTGCTGAGTACAACGGACTCAAACAATTGTATGAGCTGAGACCAGATCTTCTTCAAGGCGATACGGCATTACTTGGTGAGCCGACGTCGGCTCAAATTGAGGCTGGGTGTCAAGGAACTTTAAGAGCTCGGTTTGCGTACCATGGCAAGCGTGCGCACACTGCTCGTCCTTGGAAAGGTGTCAATGCGATACACAGGCTGGGGAGTGTGCTGAGTCGTTTAGATAGTTTCGAAGGCCGTCGACCGGTTATTGACGGCTGCGAATATAGAGAAGCTATTCAATCAGTTTTTGTGGAAGGTGGGGTAGCGGGAAATGTGGTGCCTGATAGAGCGTTTCTGACC
>CAJQGN010000176.1 GCA_905477545.1 uncultured Acidimicrobiales bacterium
AATCGGTAACAATACTGCGAATTTTATAGCTGACTTATTCAGGTTTTATTTAGATGCCTACAAGGAAAGAACCAAAGTCGAGACTGCTCCACTTCATGACCCTTGCGCTGTCTTAGCCGTCACACATCCGGATCTCATACAGTTCCAAAAAAAGAATGTACACGTTGAGACTCGAGGAATTCACACGAGAGGTATGACTGTCATCGATGATCGAGAATACAGCCCAGAAACATTTAACTGCGCAGTAGAATACACCATCGATAGAGATGCAGCTTTGCGCGTCATCATCGATGCTGTCTCTACTTATGAATAATGATTAGCTCTTAATCGTTGCGGATGATCCGACTGAACGATCTGACCTTACATTCGTCGAGGGCTACTTCTAAAAGCGCCATCTGATTCACTTTTCCAATATTACGAACGGCACACGAGCGTCTCACCTGTACGATCTCTTCAGTCGAAGGTACTGTATGAATATGTCTCCTATTCGCCTAACGCAATACAGCCACGGCGCTGGTTGAGCTTGCAAACTCGGTCCCGATGACCTGGCGCACGTGTTGCGTCATTTACCTCTTTCACAACACCCGAGTCTTCTCGTCGGGTCTGAAACTAGTGATGATGCCGCTGTTTGGCGATTGAAAAACGGAAGCTGCATAGCATCGACTACTGATTTTTTTGCTCCGATCGTAGACGATGCGAGGACCTGGGGGCGTATCGCTGCGGTAAATGCCGTGAGTGATATATATGCGATGGGCGGGACTCCTATATTTGCGCTGAATCTAGTGTCTTGGCCAAAAGATGTTCTTCCATTAGATCTCCTATCCGAGGTTCTGCTCGGTGGCAATGACGCCGCAGTCGAAGGTGACTGGATTATTGCTGGGGGCCATACAGTTGATGGACCGGAGCCCATGTATGGACTTGCTGTCACAGGCGAAATAAACGCGAACACTATGCTGACCAACGCGGGAGGATTACCAAAACAAGCGTTGGTCCTGACGAAGCCAATAGGAACAGGGCTGTTGGCTACAGCTGTCAAAAACTCGCCGGTAAGCGCCACGCAGCCAGGCGGTGCGCTCGCAGCGATGTACGAAATTGGGGTAAACGAAATGTGCAGACTAAACGCTGCTGCAAGCTCAATCGCTCTAACTGCTGGGGCATCTAGCGCAACTGATGTGACAGGCTTCGGCTTGCTCGGTCACCTTGCAGAAATGGCTACTGCTAGCGGCTTGTCTGCCTCCATTAATATATCCCAGATTCCTCTTCTGCCTAATGTCCAAGATCTCATAGATCAAGGCTTTGTGGCCGGTGGCAGCGTTCGAAACTTAGACTTCCTAGAAAGTTCCGTATCAGGAGGAACACCCAGCCAACGGCTACTTCTTGCCGACGCGCAAACATCAGGAGGGTTACTTTTTTCTTGCGACGAGCCAGCCGCTGAAGAAGCTTTGCAAGCCCTAAGCGAAACTGGACACACTGCTGCGATCATCGGAGTGCTCGAGCACGGTACTCCAGGTCATATTACAATCAACAGTTAAACGTCTTCATTACTGCAATGCACAGCAAAGATAAGAGCCTTTACGACATACTTGGAGTGTCTTCCGACGCAGATCAAGCTTTGATCAAAAAGGCCTACAGAGATCGAGCCTTGGCGAACCACCCAGATCATAACCCTGACGAAAACCGACGAATGAGCGAAATAAATTATGCCTGGAGTATTCTTCGGGACCAAGAAACGCGTTCTCTCTATGATCTCAGTTTGCTTAAGGATCGTCTCCCCCACCTGTCTACCACCATCAAGCCCCAGGAAAATGATCCTCTTACCTCACAAAAAAAGGCCGTTTGGGCTCAATGTCATGCTCTGACCGAAGAAGCACTTACCAGCGCCATTCATAAACTTGCCACACGAAACCGAATTGCACCAGGCGAATACGCTCAATTCGCCCGTAATATTTTGAAGTCGATAGATGATGGTGTCTCCACCAATTACGACCAGGCTGCTCTACTAGCTAGTCAACCTCTAGACGTTTCTATAGCAATGGGCTTATTAGGTATCCAAAAATACGCAGAAAAATTTGTACTTTATGCAAATAAAAACAGTCCGACGGTAGACCACATCCTCGAGGCAGCGCTTCTCGATAGAGCGTGGGATATCCTAGCTCATGGCTTAGAGCGCGAGACCGAAATTGAATTAGGTGGAAATCCCAGAATGTTAAAGCATCTCACAGGACGTCGCATCTAATGGGACTCACTGGCATCTACCCGGGATCATTCAACCCTCCCACGAGTGCTCACATAGAAATTTCTGAGGCAGCCAGAGAAACACATCACCTCAAAAAAGTTGTTTGGAGCATCAGCCGAATATCTCTCACGAAAGAAAACGTGACTATCCCTGTGTTCGAAGATCGGATTCTCGTGCTCGAAGAAGTCGCATCAAACATCGCTTGGCTAGATATTCAGGTCACAGATAAACAACTTTTAGCAGATATTGCAAAAGGTTACGACTTGTTGATAATGGGAGCCGACAAGTGGCATCAGATACATGATCCAAAGTTCTATTCTGATGACTTACAAAAGCGTGATGATGCAATCAATTCGCTACCAAAAGTAACTGTAGCTCCGAGGTCAACATTAGAAGTCCCTAGCGAAATAGCGCTGACAGTTCCTGAAACGGTTACAAATGTGTCTAGCAGCTTGGCCAGGAATGGACAGACCTCCATGATGCTCCCAGAAGCCCTGAGCTTTGACGAAAAGACTGGCGCTTGGACAAACCAAAACCGATATATGGAGTGGTTAGCAAATCGCCTACCAGACTAAAAGTCCAGTAAAGCGTTTTCTATAAGCTCGGTTAACGCAGGGTGGATATAAAATTGACGGGTAGCTAATTCGTCGACAGTTTGACCAAATTCCATTCCTTGAATTAGCTGTTGGATAAGAGTTGCTGCTTGTGGTCCAATTATGTGCGCACCAATCAAAGTTCGACTTTTTGCATCGGCAATAAGCTTGCAAAAGTTTTCTGTGTCCTCCATCGCCCAACCGTATGCTGTGCCACCATAATCTTTTCGGGCTACCAGAATCGGGATATTAGCGTGCCGAGCCTGTGCTTCGGTTAGGCCAACCGAAGCGATTTGAGGATAACTAAAGACTGCGTGCGGCACGAACCTATCATCAACACTTCTTAACGGCTCTTCCAATCCCTCCGCCACTAACAAGTTATGTCGGAGCGCTTTCACCTCGGCATTAGCTAGGTGCTTCAGCTGATGTTCGTTGGATAAATCTCCAAAAGCCCAAATGCCTTCGACATTTGTTCGAAAGTACTTATCCACAACAACACGATTCGACTGATGTGTTACACCCGCGGCTTCTACGTTTAGCGAGTCACCATTTGGAACACGGCCTGCAGCCACGAGCACTAATTCTGCGTTTGCCTGCTCCTGAGCGCCACGTCGCTCAAATGCCACATGGAACCCATCGTTATCACTCCAGACTCTGTGAACGGTAGAACCACACTTAAGGTTTAAACGCTTACTTTGGCTCTCGGTAAACCTATTCGAAACATCTTCATCTTCATTCTTTAAGAGTTTTTCGCCTCGGTTGATTAAGGTCACGTCCACACCAAGAGCAGAAAATACGTGTCCTAGTTCCGTAGCTATATATCCTCCACCAAGAATTATCATCGTCGGTGGCAGCTCATCGATACGCATCACTGTGTCTGAGGTGTGGAAATCTATCTCATCAAGACCTGGATAGGGCGGGATGAAGGGCCTAGCCCCAGCGCCAAGAACAATGTGTTTTCCCGATATCTCGGTCAAATTTCCCTGAGCATCCTCAACCTGAAGAACTTGATCGTTCAAGAACTTTCCATGCCCTTTATAAACAGTGATATTCGAGCACTCTTGGCTAATGCGGTAGGTTTCACCGCCTGCTGCGATCGGATCAATCCGACCGAAAACACGATCCCTTATGGCGATCCAGTCGATGGATTCTACTTTCGCGTTGATTCCATACCGCTCAGAACTGCGTATAGTTTCGGCTACGTCTGCTGCGTAAACCAACATCTTCGATGGGATACATCCGACGTTGAGACATGTGCCACCAAAAACGCCCTTCTCTACGATTGCTATGTCCCAATCATCAAACTCAGGACCTGGAATGCTATTGCCAGAACCAGTGCCAACGATAATTAAATCGAATTTACGAATATTTGCTTCTGACATTTTTACTCCAACGCTTGATAAACCAGTGCCTTCAATTCTGGGCGAAGCGGGTAGGTACTCGAGGGCATTAGCTGCGTCAAAAAAATCACAGCGATGTCCTCAACCGGGTCAACCCAAAAAGCGGTTGATGCCGCTCCACCCCAACCGTATTCGCCCTTCTGACAGAGGATGTTTGCCTTACATGGATCGACGACGACTGAAAACCCGAGTCCGAACCCAACTCCATCATAGGCCGTCTCTGAAAATAGCGCTCGACCGTGCTCAGTTAGATCTGCCCCTCGCGGTAAATGGTTCGATGTCATGTATTCCAGGGTTTTGCGACCAATAATTCGTTGCCCATCTAGAGTTCCGCCTCGGCGCAGCGCATCAACGAATCGGTAGTAGTCAGTCATAGTCGAGACTAGCCCGCCACCGCCCGATAGAACCCGGGGTGGTTTCAGGTAACGAGATTTACTTGCATCGTCTAATAGGTGCAGCCGAGAATTACTTGGATTCGGGACATAGTTCGACGCGAATCTACTTACGTCTTCTGAGAGGACTTGGAACCCAGTTTCGTGCATCCCCAACGGCAGAAATACATTGTTATGAAAGTATGTATCTAAGGAGTCGCCAGAGATAACTTCAATTATTCGGCCCAGCACGTCGGTTGAGTAGGAATAATTCCATTCAGTTCCTGGGTCAAATAAGAGCGGTAACGAGGCTAAAATTTTGCATGATTCCTCAAGATCTCCAGGCGTTCCCCAATTAAAACCATTTTTTCTGTATATCTCGTCTACGGGGTGGGCCACATGGAAGTCATAGGTCAATCCGCTCATATGGGTAAGCAAATCATGGATATTGATTTCTCTCTTAGGTTCTCTAGTTTCTGGCTTCTGAGCATCACCTCCACAGAACACGCGGGCGTCAGAAAACTCTGGTAGCCATTTTGAAATCGGGTCCTTTAACTGGAAAAGTCCCCGCTCATAAAGTTGCATAGCAGCAAGTGAGGTCACCGGTTTGGTCATGGAGTAGAAGCGATAGATGGTATCGCTCTCGACACCGGTGCCTAGCTCTAAGTCTCGATGGCCATACATTTCCCGATATGCAACTTTCCCGCCACGAGAAACTAAAATATTAATTCCAGGAAGCTTCGCGTCGTCCACATACTGTCGGAAATGCTTTCCAATCAGATCGAGCCGGTCGGCATCGAAACCCACTTCAGCTGGGTCGACTTGAACTTCAATACTTTTAGTCTTTGCCATGTTCGGCTCATTTGTTTTGGTTTAGGGGCTGTCTAGTTAAAGAGTATGCTCGCGCGTTAGTCATAGTAAGCACAAAAGCGTGTTTCGGATTACAGGATAAATGATCATCTATGGCTAGCAGTTCCTCAAAGATGCGACCATCAAACTTATTGGTCTGCTAAAACTAAGAAAATAAATAAAGAAATTTTAACTCGTTTTAGTGATTCACAATTCCTTGCTTTGCGTATGACAAGCCTTGGTCAAATGGCCCTAGAGTGCTATTAATGGCCGGCAATTCTTATGATCACAATGTTCTAGTTCGCTTCTTGCTTGTCAGACACGGCGAGTCACAGGTAATGGTTGATGGTGTAGTTGGAGGCTTAAAGACCTGCAGAGGCTTATCTGACAAGGGACGCCTTCAGGCAGGACTGCTCAGGGATCGGTTCGCCACCATGACGGAGCCCTTAGTCGATGTTGTTTACAGCTCGCCGTTACCGCGGGCCAAAGAAACAACGGATATAGCAATGTCGGGGCTGAATCCACAACTCACGATTGAGGTACACCCCGAACTTGAAGAGTTTCGTCTGGGTCAAGCTGATGGGTTGACTTGGGAGAAAGTGCGAGAACAATACCCGGACATAAATCCCTCCAACTCTGACCCCTACGAAACATTGATACCTGGAGGAGATAGTCGTGCGGGGTTTCGGCATCGAGTGTCTTCGGCTTTAAGTGAGATCGCGAAAGAACATTCGGGGAAAACAGTTTTTATCGGTTGTCACGGCGGGGTTATCTCAGCCGCAATGGCTTCTGCCTTTGGGCTCGCTAACAACCAAACGACACTAGAAATGGCGCCGACAGTTACTTCAATTACAGAACTTGAGTTATTGGCGGGTAACGGGAAACCTAGGCGTTGGGTTTGCCATCGTTACAATGATTCGGCTCATCTACGCGGTTCAGAAGTAGATCCACTTAAGCGCTAACCATGTCAGAAAAATCGGGGCAACCCAACTTAACTGAGTTGATAAGCAGACCTTCAGTAAGAAATCTTTTAATCTCGCGAGCCTGCGGAATGTCTGGCGCAGTAACTCTTGCAATCGCACTTGGCATCTATGTATATGAAATTACGGGGCGCGAATTAGACATTGGGTTGGTTGGCTTAGCTGAATTTCTTCCTACTTTTCTTCTTGTACTTTGGGCAGGTGCTCTAGCCGATCGGGTGGATAGACGAAAATTAGCATGTGCTGGGTATCTAGCTGAAGCGATTATCGCATTGCTGATTATGGTTTACGTTGCGAAAGGCGGGACTGCTATTTGGCCAATAATCGCCTTAACTGTTGCTTTTGGAGCTGCTCGTGGGTTCGTCAATCCCGCCACACGCGCTTTACCTGCAAATGTTGTACCTCGATCAGATTTGCCACGTCTCATA
>CAJQGN010000177.1 GCA_905477545.1 uncultured Acidimicrobiales bacterium
TCATCGTTTTGTTCTTCGAACAATTCCCAACATGGCATCGATACGACCCGAGTTGGTACACCATCTTCAGCTAGAGCTGCTGCAGCCTCGACACACAACTGCACCTCGCTTCCTGTGCCGGCAAGAATGACAGCTGGGTTCGGCGCGTCTATTAACGTATATGCGCCCATCGCTACCTGATTGGACCGGTTAGTGCCTTCGAGAATTGGAAGGTTCTGTCGGGATAGAATTAACCCAGTGGGTCCGGGCCGTTGAGCTGCCACGGCCCATGCTTGCGATACTTCGTTAGCGTCAGCCGGCCGGATTACTGCGAAATCCGGTATTGATCGTAACGAGGCAATCTGCTCTACGGGTTGATGAGTGGGTCCATCTTCGCCGACTCCAATGGAGTCATGGCTCCAGACGAAGGCTACTTTAGCTTTAGAAAGTGCTGCCATTCGAACCGAAGGACGCATGTAATCAGCAAAGACGAGGAATGTACCAACCACCGGGAAAACGCCGCCATGTAAAGCCATCCCATTCGCAATCGAACCCATAGCGTGTTCGCGCACGCCGTAGTAGAGCTTTCGCCCGCCAGGGTTCTCTTTAGTTAATGGGCTCCCTACCATATCAGTGCCAGTGTTGCCCGTAAGGTCTGCTGACCCTGCAATTATGGAAGGGAAGTGAGGCTCAATAGCATCTAGGATTTGCTTATTTGCATTTCTAGTAGCGATTGAACTGCCGGGGTCGAACGAAGGAAGAATATTTTCCAAAGACTCCGGTATTCCGGTATTTAAGAGTTGCGAGACCCAAGCGTTGTCATGGCGAGTATTAGCAAGCCGAGATTCCCATTGTGCACGAAGCGAGGACCCTCGGATACCTGACGCGAGATATGCATTCATGACATCTTCAGATACTGAAAACGACTCCGATGGGTCTAGACCCATTGCTGTTTTAGTGGCGGCTATTTCATCTGCGGATGTAATAGCACCATGGGCCGCAGGCGTATCGACAGCGTTGGGAGCCGGGAACCCTATGTGGCTTTGGACAATAACAATCGACGGTCTGTTTGTTTCAGCCTTGCACCTCTCCAGCGCCGAAGCCAAACCATCGAGATCTTCAGAAGCATCACCCAACTCTTCGACGTGCCAGCCGTATGACTTAAATCGGGCGGCTGAGTCATCTGAAAATGCAATACCAGTAGGGCCATCAATAGTAATTCGATTATCGTCATAAATTGCTATGAGACGATCGAGTCCTTGATGCCCCGCAAGAGAGGCGGCTTCGTGACTTATGCCCTCCATTAGGTCTCCATCGCCGACAATCACATACGTGAAATGATCAACTAGCTCGGATCCAAGCCTAGAACGTAGGTTGCGTTCTGCGATAGCCATGCCCACGGCATTAGCCAGCCCTTGCCCTAATGGGCCAGTGGTAACCTCAACTCCAGGAGTTAACCCGGTTTCCGGGTGTCCAGGAGTTGTCGAATTCCACTGACGAAATTGTTTTATGTCTTCAAGACTAAGATCGTAACCAGTTAAGTGCAAGGCGGCATAAAGCAACATGGAAGCATGACCGGCAGATAGAACTAAACGGTCTCGATCAGGCCAATTAGGATCCGAAGAATCATATTTGAGGATCTTGGTAAACAAGACGTGTGCAAGTGGAGCCAGAGCCATAGCGGTACCCGAATGCCCACTGTTAGCGTTTTTAACAGCGTCCAACGCAAGTGCTCTTATCGTGTTTACCTGATGGACCTCAAGATCTGTTTTCACATGGCCTCCCTTTCGGAGCTTAGCCCGACCGATACTACTAGTTGGTGACCTCTTAATCGGAAAAAAAAGCTATCGACGCTGTAAACCCATGGAGAAATGAACGTTGTCCAATTGGCCCGATCTCGCCAGCGCAAAACATGCCTGCCGAAGCCTCGGTTTTGACGAGGTCCGCAATGAGACGGGAATCATGATCGCTTTCTCCAAACAGGTTGATTCCTCTTCCGTTACAAGAGAAAACAAGAGCTCCATCTGATTGTCTAATAGGGTTGATAAGTTCGAGTAGATCATGCTTAGCGGTCTGCGCATCGCGAACATGGAACTGAATAATCGCCCCGACCTCTACCTCGTCTCCTATGACTAGGTGGCCGGCCTGCTGATCAGCCCCCAGAACAGCTCTGATGAGGAAGTCACCTCGACCGAAATCTAGTTTATTTTCGTTAATGACTCGGCCGACATGCAGCCCGGTGTTTACTAGATTCTTTTCGGGTTCACTCAACGAATTGAAAAGATCTTGCAGGCGACTGAGAGCAGGTTGATTTCCTAAGGATTCTATTACGTTTGCTTTGGAGCTAGTCACCGTAAACGGATCACCAATTGGTCGACATCCTTGCGAAACAATGGGCTCAATATTTGTCCTACCAGAAACAAGTAAACCGACAGCGCCACTTTCATGGAGATCGTTATCAACGATTAAACAATTACGACCTAAGGCTGGCGATCCTGAAGTAAGACCTCCAATAATCTGTAAAGCTGGATGGGATGCTTCCCATAGCTGCAACGCCTCAGTGACTGGAAAACTAAATGGGTCAGCGAGCAGGATTAGCGTGTGGGCTTCGGTGTTCGGTAAGCCGTCGAAAATTAGCCCACCTTCACTAGAGCTAACCGCCTCGGCACGAAAACTTGTTATGTCACCGGCACAGTTACCTGTCCAAAGGCACAGAGCTCGCCCATTTTCTATCTCGCGCGAGCCTGAAATTATCGAGTTGTTGATTGTGCCTATTAATGACTTTGGTTTCAAAAGCTTTTGGATCGTACTAACTATGTTTGAAGCATCTGCTCTGAATCTCTCGGGTAAAAAAACTACGGCGACATCGGGAGCTGTACCGATACGCTCGAGCATCTCCCCAATGATTTCACCGATAGCAAACGCAGAATCCGAATGCTGAGAAAAAGCACTGTGGTACGGCATTAACCCGCAAGTGGCTCTGTAACGGTCAGCGGTACAAAAGCTACAGGGCCCTTATCTATTCGACAGTGAGCCTCAATCTTCGACGGCTCTTTAATATCAAGTTCAGCTTGTACCAAGTTGTAACCAAACTTTCCAGGCTCAACTGTAATCGGTTGTACGTTCCTGGCTACTTGTTCGTCTGCGCAATGAAATGTTACTTCTAGTGCCGCCAAGCCCGAATGATCTGCTGGGCATTTGATCAGCACGAGAAGGTGCGGCGTTAACTTAATGGGAAACGGACTAGGTGCTGCGACAGAGAAATAGACTCCATTGAGGTCTAGTCGAGCTGAACCGCCTTCAGCTTGACGCATTTCAAAATTTTCAACGAATAATGCTGAGATAATATCCACAAAGGCAGACTAGATCGGAAGTTGCGTCATGGCGAGCACCTGGCACACTTCAATAGCAGAAGGACGCAAATATGGAAGAACAACCGATGTTTCCCCTTGAGTCTGTACTCTTTCCTGGCCAGACGCTTCCATTACGGATTTTTGAAGATCGCTACAAAAGGCTAGTAACAGAAAGCTTGGCTTCATCTGGCGTGTTTGGGATAGTCTTGATCGAGAAGGGTCGTGAGGTGGGCGGCGGAGATTTGCGCAGCAGTACAGGTTGCTCGGCTGAGATCATTAACCATCAACAACTCGAAGATGGAACGATATCCTTAACGGTTGCCGGGAGGCATCGTATCAAAATTGGGCAATGGTTGGCCGATGCGCCGTATCCGAAAGCAATGGTAGAACTCTGGCCTGATGATGTTGAGGAAATTGAGCGCTCGAAAGCTGAGAGCTCAGTTAATCATTTCCTTGCATTTTTAGAACGCGCCGAAATGGTCGGATACACGGTTCCTAAGCTGTCTAAAGATGAAATTATGGTCGGACTCGATGACACTGAGTTAAGCTTTCGCCTCTCCGCTCTTATCCCTGTTGGACCGTTCGATAACCAGGTGTTGCTTGGTGCGAGTGGCCCGTCACATCGACTGGATCTTGTCGATGGATTGGTTACGGGCCTGATTGAGTTGCTTGCTGACAATAAGGACTAAAAAATTTAAGTTACACGTGGTCTGATAGGGGAGTAGGCCAATAAGCTTGTCTACTTCGGCGCTCCGGTAAGCTTTCGCTAGAGGGACTTTATGTCAAAGAGCAAAAATGGGATTAAGGCCGACTTGCGGGCACTACGAGTCACTCTCGTGGCGTATGCGAAGCAAGAAACGTTAGAACCCCTGAAAGGCTTGGGTCGCTACTTGATCTACGGCTTGGCAGGTATCTGTTTGAGCGCGATCGGTGTGGGGTTTCTGCTGATGGCATTGTTGAGGGGACTGCAACAACAAAGCTCTGTTTTCGGAGGAAAATTGAGCTTTGCACCGTATCTACTAGCAGCTTTGGCTGCTGCTGCAGTTCTTATGATTTGGCTCAAAGTGATGTCTAGAGAAAAGAAGCGGAGTTAACGTGACTCAACTAACAGGTGCTCGTGGCGAACAAGAGAAGGTGATCACCGCTGCCGATATTGAGCATCAAATTGGCGGGATTACTGGTGAGACTTCAGACGCTGCGCGGCAGGTCACTCAACCTGCTCTAGTAGCGGGAACGATTATCGCAGTTAGCTTTGTTGTTTGCATCTTTGTAATTGGTAAACGTTTGGGCAAAAAACAGAGGACAATAGTGGAAGTAGTGAGAATTTGAGCGTGTTATTCGGTCAGTTGTTCTCATTCCTTGGGCGTAAAGTCTGGGGCCTTGTCCGAGACAAGGGAGGTTCCGGCAGCGGATCTTGGATCGCGATTGGTATCGCACTGGCCGGAGTCAGAGCAATTTTGAGATTAGGCCGGCGACAACGTGAGGTGGTTTATAGCTCTGAGCTTGAACCTGCGGAAAGTCTAACCATTTCGCATTTACCACGCCTGAACTCGCATGAGTGAGGTCTTAAGTCGGGGAGTTGAGTTTTCTACGTGACTAATCAGAAACTGAATCCTAACAAGGAGACCTTAAGGGAAGGTGACCAAATAGTGATGATAGATAGTCGGCAACGCCGCTATCTGATCAACTTGACTGAAGATAAAGAGTTCCATACTCACGCAGGAGTAGTTGCGCACAATGACATAATCGGCAAGCCCGAAGGCACCGAATTCCGGACTGGTTCGAATGCTAAGTTATTGGCCTTGAGGCCAACTTTGTCGGACCATGTACTCAAAATGCCTCGCGGAGCGCAAGTAATTTATCCGAAAGATCTTGGCGCAATTCTAATGCTTGCTGATATCTATCCAGGTGTCAAAGTATTTGAGTCCGGTTTAGGGTCTGGCGCCCTATCAACGACTTTGTTACGTGCCGGAGCTGAAATTTGTGGATACGAAATTCGAGAGGATTTTGCAAATAACGCCAAAGAAAATGTTGAGAAGTTTCTTGGAGGTGACGCACTAAAAAATTATGATGTGCATCTTCGCGACGCATATGAATCCATAGAACACACAGGATTCGATAGAGCTGTTTTGGACATTCCGGAACCATGGCAAGTGGTGCCGCACTTGCTGGACTCCCTCCGAAAGGGAGGGATTCTTGTTGCCTACAACCCTTCAATAATGCAAGTCTCAAAACTGCGCGATATTTTAGCAAGCGGTCCGTGGTCGATGGTCGAATCTGTGGAAGTCATGCACCGAGGATGGCATGTCGAGGGCCATGCGGTCAGACCGGATCATAGGATGGTAGGCCACACGGGTTTTCTCACACATGCGAGACTCTTGAATCATTAAGGTACCGATTCTTGGACAAGTTTGATCTAGCATCAGCGATCTTAATTTTGTTAATGGTCTTGGCGTGTGTTCGATGTTCTGTGCGGTATCTGAATAAGAATTTTATTATCGGGTTCGTTTTCCAGGTGACATTTTTCGCGGTAGTGGCTGCATTAATACAGTATGGATTTGTCAAGGGCGGCGAGACTTCAGCAGCAACTTTCATTCTGATCTCGCTCCTACTCATCGTATTTTGCGGACACACCGCAGATCTGACAGACCAGCGTAAATATCGACATGAAACAAAGCCGCTAACCAAAACTTCCGTGTTGTTAAAGCGCGGCATATTAGTAGCTCTTGCCATGTTCTCAATCTGGGCAGGTTCCTGTATCTACCTATCGCGCATCGCTGACTCCGTTAAAAGCCCACCGGACTCCGTTATCGTCTCCCAGCTAAAAGCTTTGACGATTCGGCTTCCCTTAGGATCTGCTCCGACAACGAGATCCACCAACGAAGCAAGGCAAGAATTACTATCGGAAACTAGTCTTATCTCATCGCATGCGGAGAAAAAAGATTTGGTGGATTTGCCCAAACAGCTGATTGACTCCATCGTAAATATTAAAGCCGTTGCATGTTCAAAACACTATGAAGGGACTGGTTTTGCAGTATCAGATTCGTTAGTTCTAACCAACGCTCATACCATCGCAGGAGCCAAGAATGTTCGAGTGATTAATTCATTAGGCGAGGCGACAAACGGATTAGTCGTCGGTTTCGATGCTTATCGAGACCTTGCTCTAATTAATGTTAATGGCTTGGTCCTAAAGCCGCTCACATTCGCACGGCCTGAGGCTGGGCCTGCCGTTGCGTTCGGCTACGTCAAAGATAAGGGGCTACAAGTTGTGTCAGTTAGCTTGGTTGAGCGACTTACCGCCAATAGTTATGATCTCTATCGGGCAGTACAAACAAAGCGTAAAGTCTGGTTCGTGACGGGGCAATTGATCCGAGGATACTCCGGCGGACCAGTTATCAACTCAGATGGCGAAGTTGTCGGCGTGACGTTTGCAGTTTCGCGCAACTCTGAAAATACTTCGAAAGCCGGAGGCTACATACTCGATGAGTCCGAGGCTCGGGCCTTTATTTCCAACACCGATATAGATAAGGAAGCGAATACCTTAGACTGCTATCGGTAGGTGCATAACCACCCGGAGTGATACCGTCGCACGCACGTTACGCCATCTAGGCCTCAATATAAATGCATTCTCCTGGGCACTCTTCAGCTGATTCTATTACGGCGTCTAACTGGGCATCTGGAAAGTTGGCTAACCCTTCCGCTCCACCTGGATCAGAAAACACTTTGTCGCCTTCACGAACATACGCGAGGCCATCATCGAGCAGTGTGAACACATCAGGAGCTATCTCTTCGCACAATCCGTCACCGGTGCATAGATCCTGGTCAATCCAGACCTTCATTTTTGGACGCCTTTCGCATAACTGGACAAACTTGTGAGCACGGAACCAACTCCCAGCCGAATTGGTACCCTCTTTAATCTACATGTACACGCCGCTTCAGACACAGATATTCGGGTCAATTAAACATCAAAACGTTTGAAGGCTAGTTGAAGTCATTCTGACTAGCGGATTCGTGTAGCTTCGGAGGCGTGGTCGTTAACGATTAGAGGTTTGGGATGGCAAAGAGCGAAGAAGGCCCAAAAAGTGAATCCAAAGACAAAGTCGCAGAAGTAGAAATTCTGCGCAACCAAATCAGAGCCCTTGAGTCAGAAATTTCGTTGCTTAGGAAAAAAGTTAGTGACTCGCCGAAGCGACTGGGTCTACTTGAAGAGCGTTTACTTCAAACAAAGGGCCAGCTCACCCAAGCAGCAAACCAAAACGAAAAACTCACGTCAACCCTTCGAGAAGCGCGGGAACACATAGCGACTCTGCGCGAGGAAGTTAATAAGTTAACCCAACCTCCGTCTGCTTACGGAACCTTTTTGGGCCATAACGAAGACGGCTCCGTGGACGTTTATGTTAACGGCCGAAAAATGAGAGTTGTTCTGCACCCGGACCTAGCCGCCGAAAGATTAGAGACCGGCTGTGAGGTTGTTTTAAACGAGTCGTTCAACGTGATGCTCGTGCGAAAACCAGGTGGTTCGGGTGAGGTAGTCACAGTGAAAGAGCTGTTAGAAGATCAAGTAAGAGCAGTTATCTCCGGTCGCGGTGATGACGAAAAAGTCGTAGAGCTTGCGGAACACCTGCGTGAAAAACCACTTAGAACCGGTGATTATCTATTATTAGACTCTCGAGCCAATGTCGCTATTGAACGTTTACCGCGTCCAGAGCTCGAAGACCTGCTATTGGAAGAAGTTCCCGATGTAAGTTATGAGGATATTGGGGGTCTTCGGAGCCAGATCGAGCAAATAACTGATGCAGTAGAGCTGCCCTATCTGCATCAAGACCTTTTTAGAGAATATGACTTACCAGCGCCGAAGGGAATCTTGCTATACGGTCCACCAGGTTGTGGTAAGACCCTTATAGCGAAAGCAGTCGCTAATTCTTTAGCAAAAAAAGTAGCTGTCCTATCTGGTGACAAAGAAGCACGCAGCTTTTTCATAAATATTAAAGGTCCGGAACTTTTGAACAAGTACGTCGGAGAGACAGAGCGTCAAATCAGGCAGATCTTTCAACGTGCGCGCGAAAAAGCTAGCGAAGGCTGGCCAGTAATTGTATTTTTCGACGAGATGGAGTCACTGTTTCGTACTCGAGGTACCGGAATTAGTTCAGATATGGAATCAACCGTTGTCCCGCAGCTACTGGCAGAGATAGATGGAGTCGAGGGACTGACGAATGTTATCGTTATAGGAGCTTCTAATAGAGAGGATTTAATTGATCCGGCTATATTGAGACCGGGCAGACTTGACGTAAAGATTAAGATACAGAGGCCGAACGAGCAGTCCGCTAATTCAATTTTTTCTACTTATCTGATGACAGACCTACCCCTGGATGCTCTTGAAATCGATGAACTTGGTGGTGGTGATCCGCAAAAAGCCGTGACCGTAATGATTGAGCGAACAGTTGAGGAAATGTACCGAGAGGATGAAGATAATCGCTTTCTCGAGGTGACCTATCAAAATGGGGATAAAGAAGTCATGCATTTCAAAGACTTTTCTTCGGGTGCAATGATCGAAAATATTGTCCGGCGAGCTAAAAAAAATGCCATAAAAAGGTCGATCGCGACCGGTAGCGAAGGCATTAGGCTCGATGATTTACTCGTATCTGTCAGACAAGAATTCCGTGAGCATGAAGACTTACCGAATACCACGAATCCCGATGACTGGGCGAAAATAGCTGGTAAAAAGGGCGAAAGAATAGTCTTTATTAGAACGCTCATTGCTAATAAAGATGATTTTGAGGGCGAAGGTGGCAAAGAAATTGAACGAGTGCAAACAGGTCAATACCTTTAGCCATCAGGTTCCCTTCTAGGCTAAATCAGATGCTGTGCAAATTTCGGCAGATAGGGTCAATGTGTGGCAGTCCACAAAATCTTAGGTATAGAGACCGAATTCGGAATTCTTCATCAACAGGCCGACGGCGACTCTAACCCGGTCGCAGCATCGTCAATGATTATCAATGCATATGTCAATGGCTTCTTGGAGCGAAAGGTTGCATGGGATTTTGAAGGAGAACACCCGGGAGTTGATGCACGAGGATTTAATGAATTTGATGCCCTTGCACCGGAGATCGAGAGCCACTTAGTTAACGCTGTTCTTACAAATGGTTCGCGATATTACGTTGACCATGCTCACCCTGAGCTATCAGGCCCCGAGTGCAGCGATGCACTTCAGTGCCTTATCTATGATCGGGCATCCGAAGAGATTCTAATACGGTCAATGGATGTAGCGAACAAGCTGTTGCCTCCGGACGAAGAGTTAATCATTCATAAGAACAATAGCGATGGTAAGGGGAACAGCTATGGCTGTCACGAGAATTATCTGGTGGACAGAAATGCCCCCTTTGGTCGCATCGTTTCTCAAGTAATTCCTTTTTTTGTGTCGCGGCAAATCTTCTGCGGCGCTGGGAAAATCGGGTCGGAGCTTTCTGGAATGACCTCCACAGACGGCGTTTTCCAGATCAGCCAAAGAGCTGATTTTTTTGAGCAGGAAGTTGGTCTAGAAACAACCCTAAAGCGCCCAATCGTTAATACGCGCGACGAGCCTCACGCTGATAGTAAAAAGTACCGTCGCCTTCATGTGATTATCGGTGACGCTAATATGAGTGAAACACAGACCTACCTAAAAGTCGGTCTTACCGCCATAGTTTTGGCGATGATAGATGATGACTATATGTCAAATATCCCAGAGGTAGCTGAGCCGGTGCAGAACCTTCGAGAGATTAGCTATGACATAGACTTACAAAATGTTTACCTCATGAAGGATGGTCGTCGTTTATCGGCGTTGGACTTGCAATGGATTTACCTCGAAAACGCCTCAAGATATATTGAGGTTTTTGGTGCAGACAAACTCGGTGGCATCGAACTTGTGAAGGATTTGATCTCTCGCTGGGAACATGTCCTAGGTAATTTAAAGACAAACCCAGAAGCGTTGAGTAACGAGATTGATTGGATAGCTAAGCGCAGACTTTATGAGGGGTTCAGAGAAAGGCATCAACTTCGATGGAATGATCCAAAGCTGGCGGCCTTAGATCTGCAATATCATGATTTGCGACCAGATAAATGCTTAGCGCGACGTATGGGTTTAACGACGTTGGTTTCAGAAAGCGAAGTAACAAACGCCATAAGTAACCCGCCAACGACTACTCGTGCGTACTTCCGCGGTCGATGTCTCCAAGAGTTCCCAGAACAGGTCGTCGCAGCGAACTGGGATTCGATGGTTTTTGACACCGGCTCCGAGGCGCTTCGCAGGGTGCCGACTTTAGAACCGCTAAGAGGCACGGTTAATCATGTGGGTAAATTGTTGAATGAGTGTGAGGACGCAGGTGAGTTGCTTCGGAGACTCGGAAATTAGTAATAGCAAGTATCGTTAATTCTAAGGAGTGTGAGATGGCAGAACGAGAACAGCGACGTCGGAACAATAGTGATTCCGAAGAAGTGGATGAGGTAGTACCGGCGCCAGTCGAAGCAGGCCATGAGATCAAGAGCGAATTAGATGATCTACTAGATGAAATCGACGGCGTCCTAGAAACCAATGCTGAAGAATTTGTTAAGAACTACGTACAGAAAGGTGGCGAGTGAGCTCTATATCAATTTTCCCAGCTGGCGATGATCCTGGCTCTGATTTTGTGAAGTTGCTGAAACGAGATGGCCAAGAACCATTTTCAAAGGATCTGCCCGGAGTGATCGACGCAGGCCACGCAACTACCGTTATCGGGATTCGATGTAATGAAGGTGTTGTAATGGCAGGTGATCGCCGAGCAACAAGTGGCCATCTAATAAGTCATCGAGACATGCAGAAAGTCTTTGCTGCAGATCGTCATTCAGCCGTAGGGATTGCGGGTGCAGCTGGACCGGCCATCCAAATGGTCAGAGTATTTCAGCTCCAGCTTGAGTACTACGAAAAAATTGAAGGTAAGCCGCTTAGTTTGGACGGTAAGGCGAACCAACTATCGGAAATGATTCGTGCGAATTTGCCACAGGCAATGCAGGGTCTGGCCGTCGTCCCGATCTTCGGCGGGTTTGACCTAGGACGAAACTCTGGACGCTTGTTCCAGTTCGATATAACAGGTGGTAGATACGAAGAACAAGAATATGCAGCAAGCGGATCCGGAAGCTTACACGCTGGAACCGTCATCAAATTAGGCTTTCAAAAATCGATGTCAGAGGACGCTGCGCTATCACTCGCAGTGAAGGCACTTTGGCATGCTGCGGATGAAGATAGCGCTACAGGAGGACCCGATCCCATACGCGGGATCTACCCGATCCTCGTTGTAATTTCAGCGCAAGGTTTCCGCCAGCTCTCCGACGAAGAATCTGCGGCCGTTTTTATGGACCTCCAAACAGAACTAAACGACGATGGGAGCGAAGCATGAGCATGCCAATGTATGTTAGCCCTGAACAGCTAATGCAGGATCGCGCAGACTATGCCCGCAAAGGCATCGCTCGTGGTCGAAGTCTGGTAGTAGTCGAGTACAAAGACGGAGTTGCCTTTGTAGCCGACAACAAGAGTTCCACGCTCCGTAAAGTTTCAGAGATATACGACAGGATCGGTTTTGGCGGAGTCGGTCGCTATAACGAATTCGACCAGTTGCGTATAGCGGGTGTCCGACATGCCGAATTGAAAGGTTTTCAATACAGCAGAGAAGATGTCGACGGACGTAGTTTGGCTAATCAGTATGCACAAATGCTTGGCCAAATCTTCACGCATGAAATGAAACCAATGGAGGTTGAAATAGTGGTTGCTGAACTTGGCATAAACGCTGTAAGTAATGAGTTGTATCGAATTCAGTACGATGGAACAGTCGTGGACGAGCACGGGTTTTGTTCTATCGGCGGGGATGCGGAGGCAGTGAGAAGTCGACTTCAAGATGGTTATTCGGAAGGTCTTAATCGGAACCAGGCAATTCGCTTGGCAACCAATGCGTTAGCAGATGATAGTCGAGTGTTGGAAGCTGCAACTCTTGAGGTAGCAG
>CAJQGN010000178.1 GCA_905477545.1 uncultured Acidimicrobiales bacterium
AGATGGTTGAAGAAGATGAGAGTGTCCGAGTGCTTGTTATAACTGGCGCAGGGCGAGGCTTCTGCTCGGGCGCAGATTTGAATGAAGCCGCGATAGTCGATGAGGGTTCGAATGGTGCCGAGGTCGACGGAGAAATCTCTATGGAAGAATTCTTCAACCCAGCTCTTGCATCCATTAAAAATTGTCCAGTGCCGACAATAGCTCGAGTCAATGGTGTGGCGGCGGGTGGAGGTTTGGGTATCGCGTTGGCTTGCGACCTAACTATCGCAGTGAAATCAACTTTTTTTGTAGCCACATTTGGTCCAAGACTAGGAATTGTCCCAGATATGGGTTCAACATGGAGCCTCCCGATGCGAGCTGGGCGAGCTCGCGCCATGGGCATGGCGATGCTCGGCGAACGAATTGATGCCACACAAGCAGAGGAGTGGGGCTTGATTTGGAAGGCCGTTGATGATGCGCAGCTAGATATCGAAGTTGCAAACGCGACTGCTATCTTGCGAAATTCGTCACCTGCGGCGATGAAAAGAATTAGAACCTCTATTGACAATTCCTCGTTACATACCTTTGTTGAACAACTATCGATTGAGCTTGACCATCAGTCAGTTCTGATTCCGAAGAATATGGCTGAAGGTGCCCAGGCATTCTTAGAGAAGCGTGAACCAGTGTTTAATTCTGATAGGAATTAATTTATGGGCCGTTCGGCTGTCCAACTGAGTCGAAATGAAGGCACACTATCGTAATGGCGAATATTTTAGATAGCGAAGCTTCGGTTGAGGCGGCAGTGGTCGCTGATGCATTAGAAAAATTTTTAGAACTCAATGATCCCAAAGAAATGACTTACGAAGAGTTCAGAGGAGCTCAATTCGATCATGGGCTTGCGTGGGTTCAGTTTGACAAAGGCTCTGGTGGTTTAGGAGTTAGTCCAGTGTTCCAGAGACAAGTGGAAGCGAGTCTGCAGGCTAGTGGTGCAAAACCTATGCAGCCCGCCATGTTTTTTATGCATCTTGCAGGGCCCACAATTCATACGCATGGCGATGACGCCAATAAGAAACGCTTCCTTCGACCAATGTTCACGGGTCAGGAACGGTGGTGTCAGTTATTTAGTGAGCCGGGCGCTGGCAGCGATTTTGCCGGATTAGCTACACGGGCAATAGCAGACGGAGAAGAGTGGGTAGTTAACGGGCAAAAAGTTTGGAACACAATGGCTCACCTAGGAGACTGGGGCATGCTGGTAACTCGAACTAATCCTGAGGTACCGAAGCATCGCGGTTTGACTTACTTCGCTGTTGATATGCACAGCGACGGAGTCGAAGTTCGACCGCTTCGCCAGATAACAGGTGAAGCGGAATTTAATGAGGTGTACCTGACCGATGCCCGAGTACCTGATTCAAATAGAATCGGTGATGTTGGCGATGGGTGGCGAGTCTCATTAACAACATTGATGAACGAGCGAAACGCAATCGGA
Source organism: uncultured Acidimicrobiales bacterium (assembly GCA_905477545.1). GTDB lineage: Bacteria > Actinomycetota > Acidimicrobiia > Acidimicrobiales > Poriferisodalaceae > UBA9040. The sequence continues at coordinate 1,466 of CAJQGN010000178.1, forward strand.
GTTGGCGGTGGCGGCGCGCCGAAAACAGGTTCGGGGCCAGTGAGCTTGCTTACGAAGCTCTGGCGCGAAAAATTAGAAGAAGATCGTGATGCGGTCACTCTTGATACGATGATGAAACTTTATGTGCGATCAGAAGCACAACGACTGACGAACATGAGAGCTGTGGCTAACAGTCGAAAAGGAAACCCTGGACCTGAAATGTCAATTGCGAAACTTGCTTTTGCGGAGCTCAACAAAGATGTTCTATCAACAGCAGTAGACATGATGGGAATGTCAGGCCAAACTGGCTTTGACTACACGTTTAGGCGCCCCGAAGACCTTTCGGTTGATGGCTCAGAAAGCGGTATACAGCACGGATTTTTGCGTGTGAGAGCGAACTCTATAGAAGGCGGAACCTCCGAAATCATGAGAAATATTTTAGGAGAGCAAGTTCTTGGCCTCCCGGGAGAGCCTCGCGTCGACAAAGATGTTGCGTGGATCGAAGTACCGAGGAACTAAACAATCCGGTGATAATAAGACAGCACTAGAGCCTACGGTCTACGGTATGACGATGAGAGATCTCGTAACCCTTGAAAATTTAGGTGAAGTCAGTCTGATTACTTTGGATAACGATGAGAACAAGTGGACTACAACTCTGGTCCGGGAAATCGATTCTGCGTTAGACGAAGTCGAAAAAACGCAAGGGCCTCATTCCCTAGTAACAGCATCAAGTAATCCAAAGTTTTTTTCGAATGGTCTAGACCTCGAGTGGGTCATGGGAACAGGCGAGCACCCAGGTGGTGTTCGCAAACCATTCGCGGAAGAGTTCATGAAGCTAGCTGCACGCATGATCACATTCCCTATGCCTACTGTTTGCGCCGTCAATGGTCACGCATTCGGAGCCGGTTTCATGTGGGCTTTATGCCATGACCAACGAATCATGAGAGAAGATCGCGGTTTGCTGTGCGCAAACGAAGTAGAAATTGGAATGGCTATACTAGAAGGTTAATTGCTCTTTTTTGTTCTTTGACTCTTTCTTGAATCCTGTAGGTTTCAAATATT
>CAJQGN010000179.1 GCA_905477545.1 uncultured Acidimicrobiales bacterium
CGGTCAGCTAGACAAATTGCCTATAGATCAACGAATTGCCGCCTGCATACAAATCAAGGCTGATGTAGTTGCTGCGGATGAGAGAGAAGGCGCCGGTCGAGCGCTGTTGAACTACGGGCACACGCTTGGGCACGCTCTGGAAATTGCTGGCAGCTTCGACCTTAGACATGGCGAAGCTGTTGCAATTGGCCTTAAGTATGCTGCGTTGCTAGCTCTTACCTTGGGTCGAATAGACGAGGATAGAGTCGCCGCGCATCAGGCGGTGCTTGATGCTTATTCCCTGTCGTCAGCTCTACCACCGGAAGCGAATCATGAAGACCTAGTTGATTTGTGCAGCAAGGACAAAAAAGCTTTGGATGGTTTCACATTCGTTTTAGATAGCTCCGCTGGCCTAGAAGTCGTTTCTGGTATACCGCGAGAAGCATTATTTTCGGCCCTGAAACTCATGGAAATCACTGAATGACTTGACCCGGTGTCGCCTAATGGTCAAATGTCTGGCAATCTATGAGTGTGTCTAATGCAGTTCTACTTCTCCTATCCGGAGTAAATTTAAATCTACTCGGAACGCGAGAGCCTGAAATTTATGGAACGTCAACTCTAGAAGACCACGTTCAGGTCGCTCGTACTCAAGCCAACATGGCTGGTTATGACCTTGAGCATCTGCAAACTAACTTTGAAGGAGTTCTAGTAGAAGCCATTCAAGCTGCACGCAACACTGCTGCGGCAATAATTATAAACCCAGGAGCGTTCACTCACTACGCTTGGTCAATTCATGATGCGTTAGCGGCCTTCGATGGTCCAGTGGTCGAGCTGCATTTATCGGACCCTAAAAAAAGAGAAGTTTGGAGACATGTCTCAGTAGTGGAACCAGTGTCGATAGCTACTGTGTCTGGCGAAGGCGGACCCGGGTACGCCCGCGCCGTTGAGATAGCAGTAGAAGCCATCAAGGGTACCAGTGCTAAAAATAACTCCTAGCAGACCGCAAAGAGTCGACCGGCTTCGAACGCTGCTGAAGAATTCCAAAATTGATGGACTAATGATCAATGATATGATCAACATCTTTTATCTGACCGGATTCACTGGGTCCGCTGCTCGTCTGTTTATCAGCGAAGATGAAGCCAAAATCTATACCGACAAACGATATGAGGAGCAAGTAAGCGCTGAGACTGATGGCAAAGTTTTCGCTATCGATATTGGAAGTGGCCCACAGCAAGAGCTCGTGCTACTTGCTGATATGGAATCTTGCCGCAGCGTCGGGTTCGAGTCAGACAGCCTTAGCTGGACCGAAGCTAGAAAGTATTTAGAACTTCTTGGCGACAAAAAAGTGATTCCAACGATTGGAATAGTAGAAGGCTTAAGAACTGTAAAAGATGATGCAGAAATAGAACGGATTAAGACTGCAGCAACCATTGCAGACGCTGCTTTGGCTGCTGTTAAACAAGAATTGAGTAATAGCCCAACAGAAGCTGAGTTTGCAAGATTACTCGACCAAACAATGTTTACCCATGGAGCGGATGCTCTTTCTTTTGAGACAATATGCGCTAGTGGCCCAAATAGTGCACTTCCGCACGCGAGACCCTCGGGTAGAACTATCCAAACTGGTGATTTAGTAGTTCTAGATTTTGGTGCGGTGATAGATGGCTACCATTCCGATATGAGCAGGACCTTTTGTATCGGTGACCCAAGCTCTGAATCCCAGCTTCTGCTTGATGCAGTAGCTGTAGCTCAAGACGCTGGAGTTGTGGCTGTGCGTCCCAACACAGAGTGCGCAGCAATCGATGCAGCTTGTAGAAATAAACTCGCTGACTGCGGCCTTGAAGAACTGTTTGCTCATGGCACAGGACATGGAGTTGGCCTCTTAATTCATGAGGCGCCATGGTTGAACTCCAGAAATGAAACAAAACTTCAAGCCGGGCATGTAGTGACTGTGGAGCCAGGGGTGTACCGTCCCGGGTTTGGAGGTGTTCGTATAGAGGACACCATTTTGGTTACCCAGGAGGGTGGCCGGCTCTTAACACTTGCCCCCAAAGACCCAGTTATCGCAAAGCGCGACTAATAAAGGAATCCGTATGTCGATATCGACTAGTGACTTCAAAAATGGAATGACCATTGACCTTAGTGAGGGTTTGTTTCAAATATCTGAGTTTCAACACGTGAAACCGGGGAAAGGCGGCGCTTTTGTTCGTACTACGCTTCGCAATGTTAGGACTGGAGCAGTCGTAGAGCGCACCTTTCGATCAGGTGAAAAAATGGAACGAGCTGTCATCGATAAGCGAGAAATGCAATTCTTATACAACGATGGCTCTGATCTGGTTTTTATGGATATAGAAACTTATGAACAGCTCGAGGTCGAGAAATTATCCCTAGGTAATGCACCAGATTATTTAGTCGAAGGGAATGGTGTCGTGCTACAGATGTATGGCACAGAAATAGTTGGCACGGACTTGCCTGCTGCTGTTGTACTCGCAGTAACTCAAACTGAGCCTGGACTTCAAGGAGATCGAGTGTCCGGTGCTCGAAAATCAGCGACAATGGAAACAGGTTTAACTGTTCAGGTTCCATTATTTATTGAAATCGGAGAGCGACTTCGCATCGATACGCGCAGCGGAGACTACATAGAACGAGCCAACGGGTGACAGAATTCGAAGGTGATCCGTTCGCCGGTGATC
>CAJQGN010000180.1 GCA_905477545.1 uncultured Acidimicrobiales bacterium
AGTTCCCGATGCCAATGCTCGAAATAGTCGCGCTGTGCTTAGATACTTAGGAACTCGCGCGTATCTTAAAATAAATAAGCCGATAGCTAATGCCGCAGCCCCCACGGCTAAGAGCTCTAGCCAAACGCCTCCTCCACGGGCGTTATCAAACAAAGCACATACCAAGAACATAAGCCAAACGCACAAAGCCACTATCCCTACAGTTACCGCCCCAGCTGATTCGACCCGGCCGTTCGAGTACCCTCTCAGTGCCAACTTGACAACATATAGACCTCTTGTTATTCGGATCTTCAATCGTCCGAGGCTCGGTCCACCTCTAGACGGCCTTGGTGTCACCCGAAAGCCCGCTTGACCTCATCCACCATATTTGGTTTTGCGAACACGATGACATGATCGCGCGTTCTCAGCACACTACGCCCACGAGCTATATGGGCGTTACCATCACGAACTATCGCAGCTAAGAGGGCTTCGCTCGGCAATCCAAGATCTCGAACAGCAGTCCCGTCTGCCGGTGCTCCTGGGGCTACTTCGAACTCAACGACCTCTACATCACCTTCAAGGAAAGTTGCAACGGCCGCTACGTCGCCCCGTACATATCGCAAAACACTATTAGCGCTTGCCGTACGAGGCGACAAGGCAGCATCAATTCCAACCTCTTCTAGTAGGCTCAATAAACTCAAACGATGCACGACGGCGATCGTCTCCGCAGCGCCTTGAGATTTGGCGTATAAACATGCAAGAACATTTGCATCATCCTCGCCGGTTGCTGCAACCACGGCGTCAAAGTTCCCTACATCTTCGCTCTGCAAAAAATCGGTATCAGTGATGTCCCCTCGCAAAACCAATGCTCCAAAAAGTTTTTCGGAAAGCACCCGTGTTCGGTCCTGGTCTCTCTCGACTATTACCACTTCTACGCCTCGGTCGATCAGGCGAATAGCAAGAAGTTCAGCGGTGCGACCTCCCCCGAGCAACATCACTTTTCGAAGCTCCGCTCGGTGCAAACCGAGTATCTCCATCAGTTCTCTGCGACCTTTTCGACGACAAACAACACGCAACAGATCATGCTCCAGAAGCCGAGTATCATCTCGAACTACCTCGCTTACACCGTTACGAATAATCTCTCCAAATATGAAGTCCCATTCTGGCTCATAATCAGCGCCTATTTCTTGCATAGACCGGCCAACGACAGGGGCATCGTCTCCCAACCGGGCGCCAACCAGAAGTATTTCACCGCCAGCCATCTCATACACGTCCGACGCTCCCTGATAAACAAGCAACTCATGGATTGCTCCGGCTGTTTGTTCATCAGGGTCGAGCACCAAGTCTACGCCCATGGCCTCTCTTAGTTGTCGGCCATCAGGGCCCCTAAGCTCTCTATCTGAAATCCGAGCGATAGTCGACAACGACTCTTCGTCTCGCGCTTGACGAGCCTGAAGACAAACCAGCAAATTAGCCTGGTCACTGTCAGTCACAGCCACCATAACTTCGGCCTTATCGACACCCGCTTCCTTCAACGTTTTCGGATTAGTAGCATTTCCAGTCACAGTCATAATGTCGAGCTTCTCTAGGGGTTCAAGCTGTTCTCGACTTAGATCGATAACAATGACCTCGTTACCTTCTCGGCTTAAACGCTCGGCGACATAGGAACCCACTTCGCCCGCACCTGCTACAACGATTCGCACATGCTCGAACATACAACCATCAGAGCCCTAGGGGAATTCTCAGGACTAGAACGCTTCAAGAAAAGCAGAGGTAGCGGTAAGGTGCAGACATGGCAGTAATCATCTCTATTGACGCCGGCACAACCGGGGTTCGAACGTTTGCTCTAAACGAAAATGGAGTTCAAGTCGGGCTTGCCTACAAAGAGTTCACCCAGCACTATCCATTTCCTGGATGGGTGGAACATGATCCAACAGAAATATGGGTTGCCGTTCAGGACACTATAAGCGAGCTGGCTAAGACTCTAAGTGACCCAATAGCATGTATCGGTATCACGAACCAACGTGAAACAGCTGTGGTGTGGAATAGGTCTAGTGGTTTACCTTTGGCCCCAGCGATTGTTTGGCAGGATAGGAGAACGACGAAACGTTGCACCGAGTTAGAACAGCAAGGACACCTGGGTCTCGTAAGGAATGCAACAGGTCTTGTGCTCGATCCGTACTTTAGCGCAACTAAGTTTGAATGGTTTCTCGAATCCGGAGGTGTTCAACCATCAGCAGATTTAGCTTTTGGCACTATCGACTCTTGGCTCATATGGCAGCTAACCGGCGGGTCAGTACATGCCACTGATCCAAGTAACGCGTCACGAACAATGTTGTTCGACATTTCTAGAAACCGCTGGTCTGATCAACTTTGCGAACTGTTCAAAATACCTCAATCCACGTTGCCCGATGTCCTTCCTTCTTCGGGCCGTCTTGGAGTAACAGTAAATTCAACCGCATTCGGCCCGGGAATTCCAATAAGCGGTGTTGCCGGTGATCAGCAATCAGCACTCTTTGGCCAGGCATGCCTTGAACCCGGAATGACCAAAAACACCTACGGCACCGGTTCCTTCGTTTTAATGAACGTAGGCGAAGTTTGTCCGAAGCCCATTGATGGTCTATTGAATACGATTGCTTGGGACTTAGGCGATGGCCCTATTTTCGCATTGGAGGGAGCAATTTTTGCGACTGGAGCTGCCATACAGTGGTTGCGAGATGGGTTACAAATCATAAACCAAGCATCAGACATTTCATCATTAGCTGAGTCTGCAGACTCGAACACTGAAGTTTTTTTTGTTCCAGCATTCGCAGGACTTGGTAGTCCCTGGTGGGACCCCACCGCTCGCGGAACGCTGCTAGGGCTTACAAGTGGAACTAGCCGAGCAGAAATAGCGCTAGCTACGCTTCAATCTATTGCGCTTCAGACGCGAGATGTTATTGACGCAATGACTACTTCCGCTAATTACGAGATCAAAGCATTACGCGTAGACGGAGGAGCATCAGTCTCTAATTTACTTCTTCAAATTCAAGCGGACCAACTCAGTGTTCCGGTTCAGCGCTCAGGAGTTACTGAAGCAACGGCTCTTGGCGCTGCAATGCTTGCAGGCCTGGCAGAAGGTGTGTGGACTAGCGTAAGCGAGGTGCAAGACGCGTGGACCTTAGATCGAGAGTTTTTGCCACAACAACCGCAAGCAGAAGCTGCAGAACTCCATGAAAAATGGGGAATGGCAATCGCGCGGTCCCGTGCGTGGGCGAGCCGATAAGTCTTATTGACAGGTTTAACAATATTCTCTGAAGAAAAGCTATTTTTGAAGCAGTTCTAACCCACCCGCTATCTGACTCATAGCTTGGCGGATTCTATGTTCATTCTCCACTAGAGCGAATCTCACATATCCCTCGCCACCTGGGCCGAAACCTACCCCAGGAGAGAGAGCCACATTAGAAGAATTTAGAACGTGTTTGCAGAAATCTACCGATCCCATTGCTCGGTAGGCGTCAGGTATCGGAGCCCAGAGAAACATCGTGCCATCAGGAGCTTCTACCTCCCAACCTAAACGATTAAGACCCCTAGCTAACGTATCCCGACGAGATTGATACACATCTAAAACCTGGTTTGGGAAATCTCTCTCTTCGTTCATAACTACTGTCGCAGCTATTTGAATCGGCTGGAAAGTTCCATAGTCAAGATAACTTTTAAGCTTTGCTAACGCGGCTATTACTTCGCTGTTTCCAACACAAAACGCTACTCGCCAACCAGGCATAGAGAACGTTTTTGTCAAGCTATAAAATTCAACTGCGACATCTTTGGCCCCTTCAGCTTCCAAAATCGAAGGTGGCTTGTATCCATCGAACCCTATACCGGCATAGGCAAAATCATGAACTAGTATCACGTCTCGCTCTTTGGCGAAATCTACAATCCGTTGCATAAATGGAAGATCGACACACGTCGTCGTGGGATTGTGAGGAAACGAAAGGACGATGACTCGAGGTCGTGGCCATGAATACTCAAAACGCTCTACCAAGTTGTCGAAAAAATCTTCTCCAGTTGTTAGTGGAACTTCTCGAACATCAGCACCGGCGAACAACGGACCAAATATGTGGATCGGGTACGATGGCGCCGGCACCAGGCAAGCGTCACCTGGCCCCAAAAGTGTCCACATCAAATGCGAAAAACCTTCTTTAGCGCCGATAGTATTTATCACTTCGGTTTCGGGGTCTAAGTCAACATTCCAGTTACGTTTGTAAAGGTCGGCTACTGCCTGGCGAAGTTTCGGAATGCCTCTGCTCGCAGAATAGCGATGATTTCTTTCGTTCTCAGCGGCTTCACCTAATTTAGTTACCGCTCGCTCCGGAGAAGGGATATCCGGATTTCCAAAACCTAGATCGATTACATCTTCTCCGGCTCGTCTTCGTTCGATCTTTAACGAATCTATGATCGTGAACACGTACGGCGGGAGGTTGTTTATGCGTCTGAATTCCACTTTCTTGAGGGTACCGGCGTCTCGCCTCAGTAAACATTTATTCCGCCGGCTTGTTACAAGTTTGCCTATTTCTCTAGCCGCGCTTGAAGGTCATCCAGCGCTGCATGCATAATTCTGCCTTCTGCTCTACGCTTCACAAAACCTGGAAGCGGGATAGCAAGTTCTACTGCCAATTCATAGATTACTTGCGTTTTTTCTTCATCATCATCTACTGCGAGAAACCGATAACATCCATCAAGTTTTTTTACTATATCGCCGCTAAGGAGCCGCCAACTGATTGCCTTGGGAGATTCAGAATGGTCATAAGCAAGTGTATACGTAGCGCTACGGCCCATCGCCGCAGCTCGAAATGCCACCTCATTAGGCCGGTCTTGAGCATCTCTCGAAATAATATTTACCTCTCGTAAATCGTTTACCCATAGTGCATAGCTCTCTATGTCCGCTACAAGGTCATGGCATTGTGACGGACTTGCGTGTATTGTCCGAGCGACTTTTAGTTCATCAACCATTACCGGCTCCTATGCATACAGGGCACTACCATCTAACCATGGTTCTGCTAATCGATCGAGTCATCTCGACTAGGAAATTTTCCATGCTTGGCTCCCCAGAGGCCCAACAGGCCGATTATCAGAGTTGGGGCTAACACTCCAAAAGCAAGTATTGAATACGGCCGCATAGCCGCCACCAGGACCACCGATAAACTTTGGAAAAAAAGCGAGACCAAGAAAATTTTTTGCACAGGCTTCGGTACTGAGCCTTGAAGCAAAAACAAGTTTCCTACATTCACAATTTCGTATTTGCTTCGACTTAACCCAATCAACAAAGCAACTAGCAGACAACTAAGTCCAAGAAAAAAATAGCTGCAGGAAACAACAGCCACCAAAATGCCAAAACGATTCACATCGATCAGTCCAACCAGAAGGAACGGGATTAAAGCAACAGTGGACTGCCAGGCAAGAGCAATAATCCAAACCCCCTCACTTTCGTTATTGGGTAAAGTGTCTCTATCCATAGCAGATCAATTTCTCTCCTCAACCAATGACTTTGGACTGCTTCGACTTGCGTTTCTCAACTAAGTGCGCTTTCTAACTGTTCCGCTAAGACGTCATAAGAGAATAGAGTCTCTGATCTTTTCCTCCCATAGCTAGCCATAGAATGCCGTTTAGCAGGGTCTCGGAGTAACGAAGTTATCATTTCAGCAAGTTGGTGTTCATCTTCAGGACGATCAATTATCAAGCCAGATAGTTCATCTTCTACAGCTTCATGAGCTCCACCAGATCTGCCTGCAATCTGCGGGACCCCGCTTGCCGCTGCTTCAATGAAGACAATACCGAAACCTTCTTGTTCGAGACCAGCCCAACGATTCCTACAGGGCATTACGAAGAGGTCGCTCATCCCAAATGTTGCGGATAAGTCAGAATCATCAACACGACCTAGGAACGAAACAGGCAATCCCAGTTTTTTGCTAATATTTTTTAGTCTCTTATGATCTCGACCGCTGCCGCCTATCGCTAGCTGGATATCTGGCACATCAGATCTAGCAAGGTCAACCGCACGAATCAATCTGTCGAACCCTTTGCGTGGAACTAGCCTACTTACGGCAAGTATTAGGGGCCCTGCGTGCAAACCATATCTGTCACGGATGGAGCTTTTTTTCGCTGGGGTGAGCGGTTTAAACCTTTCGGTGTCTACTCCTGGAGGGATTTCCTTAACCGTTAACGAACTCCTTGCAGCACGCTCACCTTCTTTGGCAGCATACCCACCGGCCGACAAAACGAACTCGGACTTTCTCAGTACCCGACTTAGAAGGTGGCGGCTAACTGGCAATCGTCCAGGAACAGTGATTTCGGCCCCATGAAGCACTACGGCATAAGGAATTCTTAGAGAAGGTCCCAAATGGCCTAAGGGCAATGCCGGATCCAGCACGACAAGTTCGGCTTCCATAGCTGCAGCCTCATCTCTGATCCGCCGAGCTAAATAAGGTTGCGGCAAGAGAACTTTATTCTTATCTCTTATTATTTTATAGGGCTGGGTCCGATCCCATTGCTCTGCTTCTGGATGTGGAGTGGTCATCACAGCAAATTGGTCTGGAGGAAGCCTACGCCAAAGTTCCCATAAGTAATTCTGAATCCCACCTACTTTAGGAGGAAAATCATTCGTGACTAGTAAGTGACGTTTCACGCTGATTCCATCATTTTCAATTCGTTGCTTACCCAGCCCTTCGGATCATCTGTAGTCAAAGATTCATAACCGATTTGTAAAAATAAACGGCTTAAGCCCAATTGACGGGCAGCCCAAACCGCATGCGCCCGAACCATTGCAGAATCTGACTTGAGAGCGCCAAAGACGACCGACTCAACTGCAGAATCTGCACCATCAGCTACATTAGCGAGGACCACTAATGCATTTCTTCGAAGATATTCGGCTCTTCGACGTGGAATATACCAATGTTCATATTTTTTCATAAGAGCATCATCTGTGGACTCTAATAGCTTAACCAATTCAACCGTTCGGCTTCGATTACTAGCTTGAATCCGAACTCTCTCTTTGCCATAATTTACCGGACACACTGTCTGGCAGTCATCGCAACCATATAGACGATCGCCTAACACAACACGAAATTCCACTGGGAAAATTCCTTGCGCTTGAACTAACCAAGCCAAACATTTATTCGCATCCAGCACCCCTTCTTCATCGAGAGCGCCGGTTGGGCATTCGACTTGACAACGGCGACAATCTCCACACCCATCGCTGTGGTCTTGGCTTTCAACTACGATGTGCCGATCAGTGACCACTGAACCAATAACGGTCCAAGAACCCAGTTCAGGATTGAGAAGCATACTATTTTTGCCAATCCAACCGAGCCCAGCCCGAACAGCTATTGCTCGGTCAACTAATCGATTATCATCAAACACAACCTCAGCCGCTGAACCTTGAGAATGCAAGTAAGACGCAACCGCTTCAAGCCCGGAGCGCAACTGACCATATTCATCTCGAGCCACATAATGGGCTACTGAGGCTAACCCAGGCCTTGCAGAGCTCAAAGGAGCGTCGTAACGACGAAGAGCAACAACAATAGACTGGGCGCCTTCGAGTAAATCAGCCGGAGAGGTAGCCCTTTCAGGGTTACCGTAAGTGAAGTGCATCCCACCATGAAGGCCTCGTTGTTTTCGCTCTTTAAGGGCTCTACGAGCGTCCATTAGAGGATCCACAGATGCTATTCCAATATCGTCTAGTCCTTCAGAGATGGCTAACTCACGAAGCGTTGAAAAAAGAAACCGGTCATCCACCAAATCCATAGTCGCGTTTTAATGGCCGTAAAACCAGTTCAACCCTTCAACTAAAAATTTAAATATTATCTATCTAATGATCGAGGGCTTCTATCGTTTTATCGTTAGCAAAACGGACACCTCTTAACTTTCTGCGAGCCTGGGGTCGTTTGCACATAGCTTTGGAGTCCTTTGATTTCCCTGGATAAGCGTCGATGAACGATGGAAGTCATAAAAAACGCCGATGTCGTCCAAAAGTCGGAATACGTCGCAAATTTTTTATGTAATACCGTATTGCTAATTGTGCAACAGATATCTCTGCCAGCGAAGGCGCAAAAATTATCGAGCCGTTTTTCTCGATAACTAGCGCTAACAAATGCAATTCCGAAATCAGGCCCCTAGGGGTCAGGTTACTTGTCTCCGAAGACGAGTAACCTGTGGGTAGAGGAATCCTGATGTTCGGCGAAGATGCAGACATATGGGTCGGACGCCAGTTCGGCCCCTACAACATCACCAGTTTGCTCGGACGCGGAACAGTAGCACATGTCTACAGGGCAGGAATTAAAGGCGGATCCGAAGAGGTGGGCCTAAAAATCCTCACTCCATTTGCCGAGGCGCGTGCTGAAATTAGAGAGTTATTCGAGCAAGAGCACCGGTTAATGAAACGGCTCAATCATCCGAACGTCTTAGATGTTGACCAGGCTGGCACGATCGCTGGCACCCATTATATGGAGATCGAAATCATAGAGGGAAGAACAATTTGGCAAATTGTTCAAGAACAAAAACGTCTCAACATTACTGAGACCATTTCAATTACCAAGCAAATTTGCATGGCTCTCAACCACGTGCATGAAAACAATATTGTCCATAGAGATGTGAAGCCCTCGAATGTCATGCTTACCGACAATGGGCAGGCGATTTTATTTGACTTTGGTCTTGCTCATGACCTCCAAGGCCCTCCGCCACCGGAAGGAAGAGTTTTTGGTTCGCCTATGTTTCTGGCTCCTGAACAAGCTCTCGGCCATCCCGTAGATCAGCGAACAGATCTGTATTGCCTCGGGGCGACGTTATATCGTCTAGCCGTAGGAGCCGCTCCTTTTTATGGAGAACGAAAGGATCTATTGCATGCCCATGTCAACCTGACTCCTCCGGATCCTCGCGACGCAGGTGTTCCAGATGCATTGGCGAGTCTAATCCTACGCTCAATGTCGAAGAATCCTGATGAACGTTTTCAAAGCGGCAACGAATTCGCCGATGAGCTCTCCGGCTTAGGGGTAATTGAACCAGAAACACCAACAAAAAGAAGTCTTATCCAAAGGATAACTCGTCGGTAATAATATCAGCTTTTTACATTTAAGAACGTATGTTCGCTATCATGGGAACATGCTTCAGCAGTCCTTCAGCGATCTTGGGACTCCCCTTCAGCAAGTTACTTTCTGCGTCCTGGACTTAGAAACGACTGGTGGCCGTCGGGGCGAAGATATGATTACCGAGATCGGAGCCGTGAAAATCTCTGGCGGGCAGGTTCTAGGCTCATACCAAACGCTCATCAATCCAGGCCGACCGATCCCCGTAGGGATTAGCTATCTAACTGGGATCACGACGTCGATGGTCGAGAAAGCTCCATCAATTGCGGCGGTACTTCCTAGTTTTCTTGAATTCCTAGGCAACTCAGTAATAGTCGGACACAATGTACAATTTGATCTTGGGTTCCTGAATGCTGCCCTAACGAGGGGCAACTACCCCAAACCAAGTAACAAAGTTGTCGACACGTTAGCGCTGGCGCGAAGACTTGTTAGAGATGAGGTGCCCAACTGTAAACTGTCGACGCTCTCAAGATGCATGAATCTTCCGAAACGGGCCGCTCATCGTGCTCTGGAAGATGCGCTAACCACCTCTGATCTTCTCCACGTTTTGCTCGAAAAAGCCGCATCACTTGGAGTACTTGGATTAGATGACCTGCTCGAACTGCCGAAACTACACAGGCACCCACAAGCACGCAA
>CAJQGN010000181.1 GCA_905477545.1 uncultured Acidimicrobiales bacterium
GCCTTTCCTACAGCTGAATAAGCCGATCTTATGGATTGTTCGGCATTCAATCCGAGTTGCCTGCGTGCTCTGAGATATTTCGATAGAAGATGGATCGTATCGTCGATGACGATTCCAAATGTCATCGCAGTTACGACCGAAAGCGAAATCCCCACCTCGCCTACGAAGAGACCCCACAGCCCGAAGCCGATTACAGCCGGGATGAGATTAGGAATTAGGCTAATTATTCCGATCTTTACCGATCTGAATACAAACATTAGCAACACCGAAACCGCAATTAGGGCAGCGGTGGTCCCGATTAGCATGCTGGTAATGTTTCGATGTCCGATGTTAGCGAACATCAGTGTCGTCCCGCTTCCTGTCACGCTCTCAACTGAAGCAGCGTGGTCCCTTACCCACAGTTCGACTCTGTCGTTGAACGCTATAACTGCGTTACTAGATAGAGTTTGCGTTGATACGGTCAGTCTCAAGGATGACTTATCCACGCTAATCTGATTGTTAAGACCCAATCCAAAAGGTAACGAGAGTTCGTACAAAAGCAGATACTGCGCTGCTAGGTCCCGCGACTCAGGAATTCGATTCCAGTCGGGATTATCGGAATGCAGGTTTTTGTTTAGGCGGGAAATGGTATCGGAGTATGAAGCTACGTGTATGACTTCGGGCTGTTCCCTTAGCCACGAGGCCATGCTTTCCAAATCGGTCAGGAAGGCAGGCTCATTTATTCCCCCTGGGGTCCCGCTGTCGATTGAGTAGTCGATTGTATATAGACCAGTGATATTTCGAATCGTGAAATCGGAATCAGCACGAAAGGTGATAGACGGATCGAAATAGTTCAGAAAGACATCGTTCAGCTCGTTCTTCGGAATAGCCAGAATGCACAGAAAGACAACAACCGTCATTGTCACCAAGAGGAAACGACGATTCCCGATTACCAGCCTGGCAAGTGTCGCCATTGGGCTCCAACGATCGGCAGAAAGGACTCGTTCTCTCATCGGACTGATCACAACCAAAGCGGGAAGAAGGAGCATCGACAATACAAGCGAAGCGAGCACGCCGACAGCAACGATGTTACCGAGGTGATTGAATGGCGGAACCTCTGAAAAATTCATCGAAAGAAAACCTAGCGCGGTCGTAGTGCTTGCAAGCAAAACCGGTTGGAAATTGATGCTTAGGCTCTCCAATAGAGAATCTTCATTGCTTACGCCACGACGTAGACCGTAAAGCACAGTGATGAGGATATGAGCACAATTAGCGACAACGAGAGTCAAGACCACCAGTGGCGCGGTAGCAGTAGGGGGCGTAATCGGATAATTCATGTAGCCCGCAAAGCCCATGGCAATCGCGATTGAGCAGAAGGCTATCGCGAGAGTAATGACCGTCGCTGTCGCACTCAACATGAGAATCCCAAGGACGATCGCCATCAAGCCAAAGCTCGCTGCGATCAACTTTAGATCGCCCTGGGAAGCCTCTCCGAATGCGTTGTTCATCACTGCCATTCCGGTCAGGTAGAACTTAATGTCCGGGTACCTTTGTCGGAAATCTCGCACGATCGCTCTTGCTTGATCGACGACATGCGGCGTGCCGGCGGTGTAATCGTGATGAGGAATTTGAATCGTGACGTTGACTGCGGTGACAGTGCCTTCTTGAGAAACTAGCTTGTTAATAAGCAAAGGCTCTTCGAGGGCGACGTTTTTGATCGCGGCCAAGCGCTGTCGATCTATCAGTTTTCTGTCAGGCACTAAATCTCGTACGGACAATAAGTCTCCTGTAGCCTGCGTATGCTGGAAGTTTGCGATCGAATCGACACGCGTCGAATAAGGCAACGTCCAGCACTTTTTTGTAAGTTCTTTGACGACGCTCAGCGTTTCAACAGTGAATACTCTAGTGTCTGCTGGCGCGAGCACGATAAGGACACTGTCATTTTTACTGTAAATATCCTCCATCGCCTCGAATGCGAGTAACTCTGGATTGTCCTTGCCGAAGTAGACACGATGGCTTTTGTCAAGATACAAGCCAGGAAGCCCAAGACAAAAACACAGCACTACGAAAAAGGTTGCGAGTATCACAGAATACGGTCTCGCAATTGTTAGCGGAACAATCTTTGCGGCCATCTGCGGACCAATGTCGCGAAATTTAGGGCTCATAGGCGAAGGATTCAACAGATTACGCTTGATCGGGCGGCGGAGCATCTGATTAATTAGAGTGAAGTGCTAGAGCAAAAGATCCCGAATACGACTTCAACTTGGACAAACAAAACTCGATGGCGATTTGCGATGAACTGGCTGTTTCTGAATTCCGAAATGCATCCGATCATACCCGAGCCAAAACCATACCCACGTTGTGCCCCCCGAATCCGAAATTCTGTGTAAGAGCGTATTCTAAAGACGCTGTTCGCCGTTCGGTTGCGTAATTTAACCCGCCGATCGGATTGTCGATATTTAGCGATGGGTGAACGGTGCCGTTCTTCAGAGAAAGGGCCGTAACGGCCGCTTCAATCGCGCCGCTTGCTCCGATCGTATGACCGAGCAAAGATTTCGTGCTATTTACCAGCGGTCGCGGGCCGAAAATTTCGAAAAGGATGTCCGACTCGACCTTGTCGTTTGTAGCGGTACCAGTTCCATGAGCGTTAACGTAATCAATCGCCTCGACCGGCACATCAGCGGCGGCAATAGCACCGCATATCATTTCTCTGATCGAGTTGTCGTCAGCGTGTATAGAGGCGAGTGAAATAGCATCGGAAGTTTCGTACGTACCAAGGATCTCGGCGATAGGTGCTACTCCGCGCAAACGCGCGTGCTCGAAATCCTCCAAGACTAAAAAACAGGCACCGCCTTGACTAAACAGGAACCCACTTCGAGCTTCATCAAACGGTCGGTTCACATGATTTCGACTTAAGTCTGCCTTGGCTAGTGCCCCTAATCGGTCGAACGCCATGAACACGCCGCCGGCCCTATCACCGTAAAATTCCGCACCACCTCCGAGCGCTAAATTTAGCCTTCCGGATTTAACGGCTTCGTACGCACGGCCGATGGCCCCTAGTCCTGAAGCGCAAGCCATCGAGCAAGTGTCAGCTGGCCCGCGAAGGTTGTACCGAATCGATAAGGTTGCGCCGATTGAATTCGGCATTGACTTAAGGCTCGCGACGGGAGAGACGGACCTGTTCACGGCAAAATTCGCCAGGAGTTCTTTTGAGCTTGAAACCTGACTTTGATCTTCGAGCCAGCGATCCAGATCTGGTCGACTGGATTTGAGTAAATGCGGAGTATAGTTATCCAAAGTGGACGTAATACAGCCAAGTCCTGTGCCAACAAACGATCCAGACTTCGCGGAATCTATATTGGACGACAGGTATTTTCCTGACCGAGGTGCCTGTAAGGACCGCTCGATTTTCGCATTCTCTAAAGCTTCGTCAGCGGCAGCTATTGCGATTAATACGGCGGGGTCCATTGTCAGTAAATCGGAGCCTCGAAGGCCATGTCGGGAAAAATCCGGCAGGTCCAAGGGTGACCAGTATTTGCTGGTAGCAGAATAGTAAGCGTCCCAATGATCGGGAGTTGCCTCAATTCGAGTCTCGCCGTTGAGACAATTTTTCCAAAACGCATCAACGCTATTTCCAATCGCGGTGACCAGCCCAATGCCTGTAATGACCACTCTGGAGGCAGCGCTCGAATTCATGGCTCCTGTTGACCCGAGATATAGTCGATTACGTGACCGATTGTCGCGTCCGACATGTGTAGTTCTGCCGGATCGATCTCTATCGATAGTGCGTCTTCGATTACGATCACCAGGGCCAGTATAGACATTGAATCGGCGTCCAAATCCTCTACGACCTTAAGTGATTCCTCTAATGTCGCTTCGTCTAAGGCGAGGACATCAACCAGCGCCGCAAACACCACCTTTCGAATCCTTTGGCGACCGAGATTTATTGGGAGAACGTTGTTCATAATGTTGCGCTCCACGGTGAGTTAGGAAAGTTCGTAGGATGCGAGGTGACTGAATAGTTACGTAGACATCACATTCATGGGGTCTTCGCGCCGCCTAAAATTTACAACGTTGTTGCCGACGATCTTGCTAAATGGGGCGTAAGTATAGAAAATCCGGGCACCATTGCAATTGTTAGAAAGAAAATAGAAAAACGATAAACGCCTTGTTAAAACGCCTGCGGTGACGCTAAAGCTCGATGAAAAAATATTATAAAAAAATCTTCTACCCACTCGAGGAGGGTCATCATGGCCACAGTTATTGCAGATTTAGGAGCTCACCGCTCTAGCCTTTCAGCATTACGACACAGAATTTCGGCAGACGATCAGCCGAAAGATATCCGCTTAAACCCGGACTATCGCCGCTCGACCCTATGGGTCGAATTGAAGAAAAGCGCTCCGCGCCACATCTCGACGCACTTACTTTCTCAACTATTGGTAATCTGCGAAGCCCAAAAGGGCTTGCAAACCTCTCCATTTCGATTCCGGGTCCTGTCTTCTGAATCGCCGGAAACATTCTCCCTCGGCGGCGATCTGGCGTTGTTTAAAACGTGTATATCCCGCAAAGACCGGGCGTCGCTAACCCGCTATGCACTTGATGCCGTAAAGGCGATATACGAGAACTGTTCTGGAAGCGGGTATTCCGACCTGACAACGATAGCCGTTGCTCGCGGAGAGGCACAGGGTGGCGGGTTTGAAGCGGCTCTTTCTTCGCACATTTTGATTGCCGAGCGAGGGGCGTCTTTCGGTTTTCCAGAGGGATTGTTCGGTATGTATCCCGGAATGGGGGGCAGGGTTTTACTGTCTTTGAGATGTGGTCCGGACACCGCAAACCGAATCATTGGCAGCGTGAAGCGATGGCGAGCAGAAGAACTTTTTGAACTCGGCGTAATAGACATTCTAGCCGAACCGGGCAAAGGAAAGTCCATAGCGAAATCGGTCATTTCTGAGTCCAGCGAAGAAGAGTTGAGCGGATATCGGAGTAGATTCCGGCATATTCGTCTTGGAACTCTGCAGCGGGAAGTTATCGGCTGGGTCGGGCAGGCACTCAGTCTGTCAGCTCGCGAATTGCGAGTGATGGACATGATTTTGAAAGCTCAGAAGGAAGCGAGAAATCGCGGGGCGCTAGGATCTGCAAACACCAGCGAGGTCAGGATATGAAACTTTCGGAAATCAATATGTCGATATTGACGACGTTTGTAATTGTCCATTTAGTTACGTTGGGCGCGATAATGTCGACGGATTTTCATCCATCGTATCTCCTATGGACGCTGGGTTTAT
>CAJQGN010000182.1 GCA_905477545.1 uncultured Acidimicrobiales bacterium
TTTGCTAAGTTCTCCGTGAGCGGCGATGACGCACTAGCAACCTTAAATCGGATTAGCTGCAACAACGTTGATGTCAAGACGGGGCGAGGCGTCTACACCCAATGGCTCAACGAGCGGGGCGGCATAATCCGACCTTACGGTCAGCCGTCTAGGAGACCAAAATTTTTTGGTCATCACCTCAGCCGCCAGCGAAACGAGGGACTGGGCCTGGCTCAAGCAGGCAGCTAAAAACTCGTCTGTCACAATATCGAATATCACCGACCAGTTCGCTGTTCTGGGAGTTATGGGTCCTAAGGCACGAGATCTATTACAGCCCTTAACAGCGACGGATCTGTCAAATAGTGCTTTCCCATTCGGGATGATCAAAGAGATATCTATCAATGGTTTTGCCTGTCGGGCGCTCCGCATGAGCTATGTCGGCGAACTTGGATGGGAACTTTATGTGCCAGCCGGCGAGGCCGAATCCTTAGCAAAAGCCCTTGAGCGAAGTGGAGCTTCTTATGGTTTGCGCTACGCAGGTTTTCACGCAATGAACTCTCTACGCCTCGAAGCTGGTTACCGGCACTGGGGCCATGATATTACCGGCGAAGACACACCCCTAGAGGCAGGTCTCGGATTCACAATTAGCTGGGACAAACCCGGAGGGTTTATCGGCAGAGAAGCCCTTCTCCCCTCTAAAGGAAAAGTTCCTACTAAGCGGCTGATTCAAATAAGAGTCGAAGACCCTGATCTACTCACTTATCATGATGATCCAATTTTCAAGAACGGCAATCTCGTTGGGCGAACCACTGGTGGCATGTGGAGCGTGACAGAGAATCGATGTTTGACCATGTCTTACGTCGGTAATGAGAACGGTGTATCAAAAGCCTGGGTAGATGAGGGTGAATGGGAAATCGAAATCGGTATGCGAAGACGAAAAGTCACCGCGTCAGTAGAAAGCTTTTACGATCCACGTCACGAACGAGTCCGTAACTAGACAAATAGATTTTCGATGATTTCACGATCTGGTGCGCTAGGGACAGCAAATCGTCTGTAGTGTTCGGTATTTCCTATGATGTCCTTTGGGGAAAGTACAGCTGCGAGGAACGCACGAGGCTTCTGTCAATGACTGAACACCGAAAAGGTCTACTTTTAACAACTCTCGGTGTTTGTTTAATAATACCGGATGCAACTTTTGTTCGTTTAATCGATGCCCCAAGTTTGACTAATGCGTTATGGCGGAGCGGTTTATTAGCTCTCTCGTTAACTTTTTTCCTCGTCCTGAAGTATCGATTTCGGCTGTTTAGCGTCCTCAAGCAGTTGGGTCGATGGGGAGCTACATCAAGCTTTTTTTCAGGTCTAGGCACAATTCTTTTTGTTGGAGCTATTGATCGAACGTCAGTAGCGAACGTTCTTTTGATCTTGGCGCTTTCTCCTATCTGGGCAGCAGTTCTTACCCGGTTCGTAACAGGAGTTCCAGTTAAAACACACACCCTCGTAGCAGTCCCATTTGCGTTTCTAGGCGTCTCTATCGCTCTCTCAGGATCTATCGAGAACCTTAATAATGTTGGTAATCTTCTTGCTCTATTTTGCTCCTTCGTACTGGCGTCAAATCTGACTCTTATCAGGGCGAACAAGCGCATAGATATGGTCCCGGCTGTCGCTCTCGGAGGGGTTTTAGGATTTGTTGTGTTGTCTCTCGCTGGCACCAGTTCAAAGCTTCTTCCTGGCGATCTCACTCCAACTCTTATCCTCGGAGTAATTCTCCTCCCTTCTGCCATGGCGCTACTGACTATGGGGGGGCGTTATCTTCCAAGCCCGGAAACTGCGTTACTTCTTTTAGGGGAGACCGCTTTGAGCCCTATGCTCGCCGCGGTTATCGTAAACGAGCCAATTACGCTTCAGAGTTTGGTGGGTGGCTCTATAGTCATCCTGACTTTATTCCTCCATGCTTTTATTCCATTACGCACCCTTCAGCCGTTAGCTTTCAACAAAAATCTCGGAACAGCCCAAGTACCACCAATCGATCTGAACGACTCCGATTCCTGATTCTCCTGCCGCAGCCTGAAAAGGGTACATCAAATCGTCATCTTCGAATATTGCAGGATCTCTTAACTGTTTCAGGGGCCCATACCTAGAACTTCGTTGTGATGACCAAAGGGGCTCGCTGGCTCCTTTGAACATTGCTGCCAATGCTTTTGTGACTAGACGGAACAATCATAGGTTCGTTTGCGACCCGAGCTAATCACAGAGCGAGCAAAATAATAAGCATTGGGTACCTGCTAAGTGCCACAATGCTCTTGTGACTGAACATCTAAACGTCGTGATCCACGAAGGCGAAGGCCCCTTAGCTTTAGTCATCCATGGCGCACTAGGCAGCCGTTCGTATTGGAATGATAATATCGAAGCTCTTCAATCAGTTTGTCGGCCAGCCGTAACTGAGCTTTGGGGGCACGGAAATTCTCCGAGTCCTTCCGATTCGAATCGGTTTGAGCCACGTGGGTACATTGAAGAGTTTGAACGTATCCGTCTACAAAATTCTTCTGAGAAAGTTTGGCTTATCGGCCAATCTATGGGAGCTGCGTTGGCTTTACATTACGCATCTAAACATCCAGAGCGCGTTAGTGGCTTGGTGATAACGAATTCAGCTTCGGCGTTCGCGGATCCTCTAGTTTGGCAAAGACGCAACCGTTCGATGATCGCAAAAGTTGCCGACCAGGTAGAGAACGAGGGCGTCGAGTCTCTGCGTGATAGCTGGATCAACCCGGGCAGATCTAAACGGATTCTTCCAGGGACTCTTGCTTGCCTTGGTCGAGAGTTTTCAGAACACACGCGGGCCGGCATCGTCGGCTCTTTCCGAATCACAAATTATTCGCTTCCGCTCGGAGACCTTCTGACGACAATCAATCAACCAACGCTACTCACAAATGGTGTCCACGAGGAACGATTCCAAGAGCACTTGCCAAGGGCTAGGCTCATTCCGAACCTAGAAATTGTAGCGTTACCCGCGTCTCATGCAGTCAACGCACACGACCCTGAGGGTTGGAACGCTGCTGCAACTATGTTCATTCGCCAGCACGAAACGAAATCAGTTTAACTTTCTTAACCAGGAGTATCCATGGGAGTAGGACCGCTTAGCGGGCTCAAAGTAATCGACATTTCTGGAGCCGTCGCTGGGCCGTGGGTTAGCTCTCACTTAGCTGAACAAGGCGCAGACGTAATCCTCATCGAAAAAGTTGGAGTCCCTGATGTTATGAGGATCACTGGGGCGTTAGTCGGTGATCAGTCGGGCAGCTGGGTTCAGATGCATCGAAACAAAAGAGGTCTCGACCTTGATATTCGAACAGACACAGGTAGCGGTATTTTGAAGCAGCTTGTCTCAACCGCCGATGTCTTTATTCAAAATTTTAGGCCTGGGGTGGCTGAGCGCCTATCAATCGGCTACGAAGATTTAAAGCTAATTAATCCGGAACTGATCTATCTGTCTGTCTCTGGCTTCGGTCCCGACGGACCCTACTCCGGGAGACCAGTTTACGACCCAATCATTCAAGCAATGTCCGGGATGACCGAAGCTCAAAACGGAACATACGTGAAAGCTGTCGTAGCGGACAAGACCGCTGCCATGACAGGAGTTAACGCCGTTCTATCGGCCCTTTGGGCACGATCGAATGGAGTGGGAGGTCAACATGTTGAAGTAAATTTAATGGATTGCATGCTCCACTGGATGTGGCTTGAAGTCTTCTGGAATGAAGCGGTCCCCGACGCTGAACCCACTCCAACATACAGTGAATGGTACGAGCCTTGGAGTACTTCCGATGGTCAGGTCGCAGTTAACTGGGTGAATTACGAGCAATACAAAGGCGCGTGCCGAGTCCTCGGCAAACCTGAACTTGCAGATGACCCCCGGTTTGCTACTCGAGACGCACGGCTCAAAAATTCGGCCGCCCAGAGAAAGGAATTTGCTTCAATATTGCAGTCAATGAGCACTGAAGAAGCTCTTGCTGCTCTTCAGTC
>CAJQGN010000183.1 GCA_905477545.1 uncultured Acidimicrobiales bacterium
GTTTCCGAGTGATCGAACAGCTGTTTTGTTTTATAGTTTAATGATCGGGTTTGCTGCGGGATTAGGAAAACTATCGTTCGATGCGATAGTGCAAAGAGATGCACCGACCGCCAATCAAGGTAGGTCGTTTGCTCAATTTGAAACCCGATTCCAATTGACATGGGTAATCGGCGGGTTAATCCCTGTAATTACTTCCAACGAAATTTTGCCTATGCGTGCGGGCTTAATAATTTTAGCGCTTGTGAGCGGAGGTGCTGCATTCTTGTATCTAGGAGGATTATGGGCACTCTCAAGAGGAAGACGAACGCCCTCCCAGTTGTTAGTTGAGAGACTAGGATCAGATAAGCGCTACAAACAAGCGAAAAATCGTATCAAAAGTAACGTTGTAACAAAATCTAAAAAACTCTTCCATAGCTAAGGCTTACAAAGCACTTTCGAAACTTGTGAGAATCGCCACTTCCTAATTAGTCAATCGGGAAGCTCGATTCTGGCAAGCCAAAGACCCGGTGCAAGTAATTCGTTTGGAGTCGGAAGGTTTCGGCGTTCTTTCCAAAGTTGTTCCAAGCCTTCTGGCCCTGCGCGCTCTACAACTCCACTAATGAAGAGTTGACCCTGCTCAATTAGTTCAATCCGAAGATTAACCCCGAAAAGTTTTTCTACGAAACGATCACTTGTGTCGGTGGTAACACGTCTTCGATGAAAAACTTCGACAAGAGAAGTGTAAGAGGCAATCAGCTGCGAACAGGATTTTTGGATCACATAGTCGGTGTATGCAACGACTACTGAGAGTAACGCTTCGAGTTCAGGAATAACAGATGATTGCTCATCACTACGCATTGCTCCTAGGAGCGTATCTGGATCGCCCAGAGCGGATTCTAATTGAGATTGAATTTGTGAGGGGTCAGACCCAGACAAATCGAGGTTCTCGAATTTTTCTTGTAACGAATGAGGATTATGGTGAAACCCTTTGACGTACTTAAAAAGTAACGATGTTATTGAATCGGCCACGTGAGGGCAAGAAAGAATGCTGTGCATTGTTAATTCGTGAATAAGAACCCAGAGCCTGATATCTGTAACTTCAAGTGTCCATTCATCAGCAAATTCTTTGATGTTCCTATCAATGATAAAAATTTTGTTACCGCTTCGTGGTATGGGAAGGCCATAATTCCCGAAAGAATGAGTAGCAAGGTGTCCTGCCATGGAGCCAGCTGCCATTGCTATCATCATGGGATTCAGAAACTTAAACAGGCCGCCTAGCATTTGCGCCTCAAGGTTATTATCTGCGCTAGTTGTTGGTGGAGCTGATAGCTGTGTCGCCAGCAGTTCGGTCAGATCCCGATGGGCAACTAAAGTTTCCTGGGCCCAATCATTACGCGTTACTATTTCGACTTTTACAGGCTTACCAGACTGAGAAGAGTCAAGATTGGTAATCTTAGCAACTTGCAATTCAGCAACTCGAGTCAGCTCCTCAATAGATATACGGTCGAGGGGATTAACATTTGATTCAGTTTGGCCATCTGTTGCCAATTGTTTCGCGAATTCCTTAGCTGCATCCCAGGCAACAGGGCCCTGGGACTGAAACATTTTACTCAGGTCTCCAAAAAAGGGAAGCCCACCAAACGAGTTATTTTCATCAAACGGGTTGCTATCAGTCACCATGGAATAGTAGGCCAAATGTGCTCTAGCGCCACCGTATATGAGCTCTCTCCATTAAAGTTTTACTTCTATGTCGGTAATTGCTGTTTCAGGTGTAGATGGAGCATTACGTCGTCGGATAGTAGATGCTCTAGAAACAGTTGTAGATCGTGTGGTTGCCTTTGATCCGAGCGATGAAAACGAACGCGCTGAATTTTTAACAGTTGAAACCGTCGTGCACTTGGCTTTTGCAGAAGACCTGAATCAGACCGCATTTCATGCAGTTTTAGAACAACCATCCGGAAATCTAAAAAAAGTGATCTTAGTGTCGAGCGCTATGGTCTATGGGGCATGGCCGAATAACGCAATCCCTCTATCTGAAGATGCTCCGGTGAGGCCAAATCCAGAAACGTCTTTTGCGGTCCATCAAGCAGATGCTGAACGTACGCTCATGGAGTGGAGTGATGAAAGTACTTTAAGAGAGATAGCCATATTGAGACCCGCTGCCGTGGCCTCATCAATAACTGCAGGTCTTATCGGAGAAGCGTTATTGGCAGCTGCTCCGATTCGTACTGGTCGTGATGACCCACCTGTTCAATTTTTACATCTTGATGACTTGGCGACTGCTGTAGGGCTTGTTGTTGTTGAAAGTCTATGCGGAGTATTTAATGTGGCTCCAGATGGTTGGCTCTCATCTAGGGAACTGAGAGAGCTTTTGGGTGCTAGACCAAAGGTGCGTCTTCCAGTGCCGTTGCCTGGCAGGCTAGATCGTTATATTTCGAGGCGCGTAGCGCACAACGCACCAAGTGGTTTACTTCCTTACACTCGTTACTCGTGGGTTGTTGCGAATGACAGTCTTAAGTCGCATGGGTGGACACCTAAATACGGCAATGATCAGGTTTTTGTCACCGCCGATGCTGGTATGCCTTGGGACTCGATGAATGCTAAACAGCGGCAGTTGGTGTCTTTAGGCGTTGGACTAACTTCGGTGTTCGGGGCAATGATTTCTCTCGTTCTATGGGCAAAACGTGCTCGCCGTTCATAATTAAGAAACTATTTCACCAACAGTGACTGTGATTTCTCTTAACTGTTTCTCTCTCCATATAGAAAGTGTTGCGTTAGAACCGGGCTCCAGACTTCTTGCTTTAACTATCAAGTCAGCTATTCCACTGATGGGCAGCTTGTTAAGAGCGAGGACTATATCTCCAACCCGAAGCCCAGCTTTTTCGGCTGGGCCAGCAAATTCCACTCCTCGAATTTTTATCCCCGACTTTGTGTTTGGCGGCAACTCTTCAGGATTTGAGTCTTGTCCGCTTAGCCCTAATCGACCATGTCGAGCATGACCCCATTGGACTATGTCTGACGCTACGTCATAGGCAATCTCTACCGGTGTAGCGAAGCCAAGTCCCTCGGCTCCCACCTCGCTTACAGCAATAACAGTTGTGATGCCTACTACGGCTCCCTGAGCATTTAAAAGAGCTCCGCCTGATGAACCAGGGGAAATGGGTGCATCAGTTTGAACCATTCTGTACAACCAGCCACCCTGAGGAGATTGAAGATCACGGTTCAAGGCACTAATAACTCCGACTGTGACGGTAGGGCTACCGGCGAGACGCATTGGCGAGCCAATAGCGATAGCAGTTTCG